>JAJFGX010000001.1 GCA_021775895.1 Alphaproteobacteria bacterium
GCAATATGTTTCAGGCCAATCAGGCCTATCAACAATTTGTTTCAATAACAGCTGATCACACAACTTTTTGGTCAGATAAAGGGTGGTTATTTGGCTTAATTATGGCGGTTATTGTTGGTGCTGTAATTATTGGCGGTATCAAATCAATCGCAAGAGTTACATCTAAACTTGTGCCATTTATGGCTGGAATATATTTATTAGCAGGTCTAGTTATTTTAATTATGAATGTAGAACAAATTCCTACAGCTTTTAAAGTTATTTATGAAGATGCTTTTGGTTTAAGTGCTGTTGGTGGAGGCTTAGTTGGCTCATTAATGGTCTCACTATTACAAGGAGTGCGTAGAGCTGCCTTTTCTAATGAAGCTGGAATTGGCTCTGCTGCAATTGCACATGCATCAGCACAAACAAACAATCCAATTAGTCAAGGTATAGTTGCAATGCTAGGGCCGTTAATTGATACAATTATCATTTGCACAATGACTGCATTAGTAATTGTGGTAACGGGGGCATACCATGAAAGCACTGGTATGGAAGGCGTTGCTTTAACATCAAGAGCTTTTGAAAGCGGATTGTCATGGTTTCCTTATGTTCTGGCAATTGCTGTTATACTTTTTGCTTTTTCAACAATGATTTCATGGTCTTATTACGGTCTAAAAGCATTTACTTATCTTTTTGGAGAGGGCGTAAATAAAGAGCTCATATATAAATTTATCTTCTGCACATTAATCATTTTAGGGTCTGCTATAAACCTTGGCAGTGTGATAGGTTTTACCGATGCTATGATTTTTGCCATGTCTATTCCTAATATAATTGGGCTTTATATTTTAGCACCAGACTTAAAGAAAGATTTAAAAAACTACTATGAAAAAATAATTAAAGCTGAAATAAAAGCCAAAGCCTAACCAAAGAGTTTAAAAGGGCTGTTGCTTTTTAATAGTAAATACGGCTATTATTTTAGTAAGGAATTTTATTTAAGGAGATGAACTAACATGAGTGATGAAGATGGCACACAAGGTGGCGGAGATGATGATGACATGGCAGCAGCAATGGCCGAAATTGCCGCTGAAGAAGAAGGAAAGAAGGAAACTCTTGGTGATGTCATTAGCGAAGTCGCTGAAGATATTGTACAAGAAAATGGAATGATTGCTCCAAAAGATGTTGAAGCAATTTATGATATTCCAGTACAAATATCAGCTGTTTTAGGGCATTCTACCATGCAAGTTAATCAACTTTTAAAACTTGGTCGTGGTGCTGTGGTCGAACTTGATCGTAAAGTTGGCGAGGCCATAGATATCTACGTTAACAATAGACTTGTTGCCAGAGGCGAAGTCGTGGTTGATGAAGATCGGCTTGGAGTCACAATGACAGAAATTGTCAAATCAGATCGTTCTCACTAGTTATTTTACTAGTTCCTATGCCCTTAAAATTAGAATAGTATAAAACATGGTAGAAAAAGTAGACTTAAAAAATAAAAATATTCCTGTTAAATTGCCACAGGCTTCTGTTTTAAAATACCCACCAGATGATAAAGCTAACGCATCAGCGTTAATTGGTCTTGTTCTAGCAATTGGGCTAATTGTAGTTGCTTTAGTCATTGGAAGCAGTCCGAGTGCTTTTTTTGATGTTAGATCAGTTTTAATCGTTGTTTTTGGTACTTTTATGGTCACATCAATTTCTTTTAATGCTGAAGATTTCAGCGCTGCCACTTCTTTAATAGGAAGGTCACTATTACAGCGAGAAACCAACGTTGAATTATTATCAAAGCAACTATTAGAACTTGCTTTAATAGTGCGTGCAAAAGGATTTTTGGAGTTAAATAACTATACTTCGCATATACGCAACAATCCATTCTTGCACCAAGGTTGTCGTATGTTAAGCGATGGTAATACACAAGAAGAAATCACCAGAATTTTAGGACAAGAAATTGATGTTCAAACTAGGCTACATTACAAAAGTGCTAGCATTCTACGTAGAGCAGCCGAAGTTGCACCGGCTATGGGACTCATAGGCACGTTGATAGGCTTGGTTCAAATGCTAGCTTTTTTAGATGATCCAACAACAATTGGCCCTAGTATGGCGGTTGCTCTTTTAACTACATTTTATGGTGCTTTTCTATCAACTATTATCTTTTCACCGCTTGCGACAAAAATGGAATATAATGCACAAAGTGATGCCATGCAAAAAAGATTGATTATTAATGGAATAACATCGATGGCACGTAAAGAAAATCCACGTCGTTTAGAAATGATTTTAAACAGTATTCTACCGTTAGGTCATCGTATAAAGTATTTTGAGTAATAATAAAAAAAGAATGGAGCTAAATAAAAAATAATGCGTCTTATGATTGTTGGTAGTTTAGAAGGGCATATTAGTGCTGCTGGAAAAATTGCTCTGGCTAAAGGGGCTAATGTTCTACATGCTGAAGATATAGAACAAGCTTTAGGAGCTTTGCGTTCTGGCAAAGGTGCTGATTTAGCCATGGTTGACGTACGTTTAAAAATTAGTGACTTTATTAAAGCTCTGAAAGACGAACATATTTCAGTACCAGTTGTTGCTTGCGGTCTGGATAATGACACTAAAGCTGCGGTTAAGGCGATTAAAGATGGTGCGCAAGAATATGTACCTCTACCACCAGATGCGGAACTTATCTCTGCTGTTTTAGAGGCGGCCTCAATAGAAAATAGTAATATGATTGCAAGTGATCCAGCTATGCAAGCTATCATCAAGATGGCGGATCAAATTGCACCAAGTACAGCTACAGTATTAATCACAGGAGAATCTGGAACTGGTAAAGAAGTTATATCTAGATATATTCATGAACATAGCAAACGCTCAGAACAAGTATTTATTTCTTTAAACTGTGCAGCAATTCCTGAAAATTTATTAGAATCTGAATTATTCGGTCATGAAAAAGGTGCTTTTACTGGTGCTGTTACTCGCCGAATTGGTAAATTTGAAGAAGCCAGTGGAGGCACTTTATTATTAGATGAAATTAGCGAAATGCCACTTGCTATGCAGGCAAAGCTTTTACGTGCAATACAAGAAAGAGTTATCGACCGTGTTGGAGGAAAGTCACCAGTTCCAGTTGATTTAAGACTAATAGCCACTAGCAATCGTGATTTAGAAGCAGAAATAAAACTTGGGAATTTCCGTGAAGATTTATATTTTAGGCTTAATGTTATTAACTTACACCTACCAGCCCTTAGAGACCGCCCATCGGATATTATACCACTGGCAAAAATGTTTGCTGACAAATATAGTGAAGAAAATGGTCTCGACTTTAATAAAGAGCTTTCAGATGAAGCGATAAATAAATTAAAAAATCATAATTGGCAAGGTAATGTTCGTGAGCTAGAGAACACTATGCATCGTGCCGTGCTAATATCAACTGCAAATAACATTGAGCCAGAAGCCATAATGTTATCAGGCGGCAGCATAAGCAACACTGTAAATATAGAAAAAACAGATTCTGAAGAAATAGCCAATAGTGCTGAACATGATGATGGCATGGAAAATGCTATGGCAGCTTTTGCCCCTCAAACTGTATCCGACATGGAAAAGGATTTGATATTTAAAACATTAGATCATTGTCTTGGCAATCGTACTCATGCCGCAAAAATCCTAGGCATATCTATTCGTACTCTGCGTAATAAATTAAAGCAGTATAATGACGATAAAAGTGGTGACAATAAAGTCGCATCTAAGGTCTAGCAATGGCAGAAGAAAGTACACATAGTAGTCCATCAAAACTTACTTTTCGTGGCGATGTGATATTTGCCTTACTAATTGTTGGTATATTGGTAATGCTTATTTTGCCAATGCCAACATGGATGCTAGATGTTAGCCTTGCTTTGTCCATGAGTTTTTCCGTCTTAATTCTAATGACAGTTTTATTTATTGAACGCCCCTTGGATCTTAGCTCATTTCCTACAATATTACTGGTAGCAACACTGATACGATTATCGCTTAACCTCGCCTCGACAAGACTTATTTTGGCTCATGGTCACGAGGGATCTGATGCAGCAGGGAAAGTGATTGAGGCTTTCGGTGGCTTTGTTATGCAAGGTAACTTTGTTATTGGAGTTATTGTTTTTGGAATCTTAGTGATTGTAAACTTTGTTGTTATTACCAAAGGTTCTGGGCGTATTGCTGAAGTTGCAGCTAGATTTAATCTAGATGCAATGCCTGGAAAGCAAATGGCAATTGATGCTGACTTATCCGCAGGTCTTATCAATGAAGATGAGGCTAAAACTAGACGGAAAATTTTAGAACAAGAAAATACTTTCTTTGGTTCAATGGATGGTGCGGCAAAATTCGTTCGTGGTGATGCTATTGCTGGCTTATTAATTGTTTTTGTTAATGTGGTTGCAGGTATCATTATTGGGGTTGCACAAAAAGATCTTTCCATGATAGAAGCCGCCGAAACCTATACTAAGCTAACGGTTGGTGATGGTCTAGTTAGTCAAATTCCAGCCTTAATAGTATCAATTTCATCAGGTCTTTTAGTATCAAAGGCAGGGGTCAGTGGCTCAACAGATAAAGCATTATTCGGACAGCTTAGTAGCCACCCATATGCTATGGCATTAAGTGCGGTATTAATGGGGGCTTTAGCAATTATGCCAGGAATTCCATTTATGCCCTTTATGCTGATGGCAGCTATTGCAGGTATTATATCATATCGTGTGTTTTCTAAACAAAGTGATGATGAAATCTTACGTATTGAACAAGAAGCAACAGACACTGATGATGTGCCTGTTGCAGAAGAACCTATTTCAAAATCTTTGGCAATCGATGGAATTCGCTTAGAATTAGGCTATGGATTATTACCACTGGTTAACAATGATAGTGATGACAGTGTACGTTTAACTGATCAAATAAAAGGACTACGTAAACAATTGGCGGAGGATATGGGGTTTGTACTTCCTTCAGTGCGTATTCAAGATAACCTACAGCTTCCTGCAAATACATACGTAGTTAAAGTAAAAGAAATCGAAGCTGGTAGAGGTGAAATTCGCCCTGAAATGCTGTTATGTATGAATCCACAAGGTGAAGATATTGACCTACCAGGGGAAAAAACGAGAGAGCCTACATTTGGACTACCAGCAATGTGGATAGGCAAAGAATATAAAGAAGAAGCTCACTTCAAAGGATATACAGTTGTCGATCCCTCAACAGTCGTCACAACCCATGTAACTGAAATGGTAAAAGATAATATGGCAGAAATATTATCATATGCGGAAACACAAAAATTATTAGATGAGCTTAAAGATGGAGACCAGAAACTTGTGGGCGATATTGTACCAAATCAAATTTCTGTAACTGGCTTACAACGTATTTTACAAAATCTTGTAGTTGAACGTATATCAATCAGAGATCTTCCCGCAATTTTGGAGGGTATTTCAGAGGCTGCAAATTACACAAATAATCTAAACATGATGACAGAACATGTACGTACTAGACTGGCAAGACAAATTTGCAATCAAAACTCAAACCCAGCTGGGGTGCTAGCATTACTAACGCTATCACCTAATTGGGAGCAAGCATTTGCAGAATCTCTATCTGGTGATGGAGATGAAAAACAATTAGCTATGCCTCCATCACAATTACAGGAATTTATTACAGCTGTGCGTACCGGCTATGAGAAAATGGCTATGCAAGGAGAAGCCCCAGTTTTATTAACTAGTCCAATGATTAGGCCTTACGTTCGATCTATTATTGAGCGTTTCCGCCCTCAAACCATAATTATGTCACAAAATGAAATTCATCCCAGAGCAAAAATTAAAACTATGGGGCAAATTTAATATCTTTTACTTGTAGAGTTCGGCACAAAAGGTATAATTAATTGGTCTTTTATAAGAAAATAAATAAATTTAAGGAGATAAAAAAAATGTCAAATAATTTTCGTTTAATTACACGCAGTGACATGGACGGTCTAGTTTGTGCTGTTTTGTTAAAAGAACAAGGATTAATTGATGAAATATTATTTGTTCACCCAAAAGATATGCAAGATGGTCTAGTTGATATAACAGAAAATGATATCATTACAAACCTACCATATGTTGAACAAGCTCATTTAGTTTTTGACCACCATGCTAGTGAAATAGAACGCACAGGTGGACAAAAAGATAACCATATTATTGATCCTCATGCACCATCTGCCGCACGAGTAGTCTACGACTATTATGGTGGAGCCGACGCATTTGAAAATATCTCTACTGACATGATGATAGCAGTGGATAAAATAGATGCAGCTGATTTAACCAAAGAAGAGATACTAAATCCCCAAGGTTGGATATTACTTGGATACTTAATGGACGCTAGAACTGGCTTGGGTCGTTTTCAAGATTTTCGTGTATCAAATTATCAATTGATGATGGATCTAATTGAATATTGTAGAACTCATCAAGATATTGATGACATTCTGAATCTAGAAGACGTAAAAGAACGTGTAGAGTTTTATAAAGAGCATGCGGAAAAATTTAAAGAGCAATTACAACGCTGTGTAGAGATACATGGTAATACAGCGGTATTAGACCTGCGAGATGAAGACACTATTTACTCAGGTAATAGATTTATGCTCTACGCCGTTTTCCCAGAAAGTAATATATCAATACATATATTATGGGGTCGCCAAAAACAAAACACTGTTTTTGCTATAGGTAAATCTATTTTAGATAAAACCTCTAAAATTAATGTGGGGAAGCTAATGCTAGAATATGGCGGTGGTGGACATGTTGCTGCTGGAACTTGCCAAGTATCTAATGATCAAGCAGAAACTACAAAAAATGAACTTATAAAACACTTAAATATTTAAAATAATAATAAGAAAAGAAACTAAGGTGATTATAATATGACATATGTCGTTCTTGATGGATGTATTAAGTGCAAACACACGGATTGTGTAGAGGTTTGTCCAGTAGATTGTTTTTATGAAGGTGAGAATATGCTTGTAATCAATCCAGATGAATGTATTGATTGCGGAGTATGCGAGCCTGAATGCCCAATTGATGCAATAGTGCCTGATATTGATGATAAAGCTGAAGCTTTTTTAGAACTAAATCGTGAATACTCTGAAAAATGGGCGAATATTACTCGTATCAAACCCCCAATGCCAGAGGCTGAAAAATTCAAAGATGTAAAAAATAAATACCCAACACACTTTAGTCCTGAATCTGGCGAGGGAGATTAAACTATATGCTCTGGATATACCTGTTATCTGGTTTTATCTTATTATTAGTTGGCGGTGAAGTCCTAGTTAAAGGATCTGTTGCTGTAGCCCATAAAATGCAAGTACCATCATTAGTGATAGGAATCGTTCTGGTTGGGTTAGGTACATCTATGCCAGAGCTTGTAACTTGCATTGAAGCCGTGATGAAAGGCGTACCAGATATAGCCGTTGGTAATGTTGTTGGTAGCAACATTGCAAATATTTTATTAGTCGCAGGTGCTAGTGCTATTTTCTACCCTATTATTACTCCATTAGCAGAATTCAAAAGAGATGGTGGTGCAGTTGCATTATCTACATTACTACTAATAACAATCGCTTTTACATTGGGACAAATAGGCATGATTATTGGTATCTTTTTTGTAGTGCTATTATTTAGCTATATTGGATACACATACTTCTCTGAAAAAATCACAGCTAAATATTTAAAAGATGTTGAAAAAGAAATTGAAGAGATTGAAACCGTCGGTGACAAAGAAATATCGGTACTATTTGGTATCCTCTTAACTTTTGGTGGTATTGGATTAACTGTTCTTGGGGCAAAATTGCTAGTCTCTGGGGCTATAATAGTGGCTAAAAACTTTGGTATCTCAGAAGCTGTCATTGGGCTAACCATTGTTGCAATAGGTACATCTCTGCCAGAGCTTGCAACAGCAATAATTGCAGGTGTTCGTGGTCATAGTGACCTATCGCTTGGTAATATTCTAGGTAGTAATGTTTATAATATTTTGGGTATTTTAGGTGTAACTGCGATCGTAGAACCACTGCATATTCCTAAAGAAATACTAAGCTTTGATATATGGGTTATGCTTGGGGCAACCATAATGTTAATAATTGTTGCAATTACTAAGCTTAAAATTACACGTCTCGAAGGTGGAGTATTAATGGCAACATATGCTATATATCTTTACATGTTATATTTAAACACTCAAACCACTATATAATAGCACTATTCGTTTTCTTACGACGACGGGTTGGTTTTTCTTCTGCCCAAGTATCGATATTTTTATTTAAATTCATCGCAACTAAAGTAATTAAAGATAATGCGGTAATAGCAGAAGTAGTATTGTATTTGCTTAAAGAGTGCCTTACTAAACATGATTGTGTTGAAGTATAAGAGTTGCTGTCTAGAGCATCTTGTTGACATTCATGCAACATAGAATAATCATCAACACCAAACTTTTTCCAAAGACTTTCAAAGCTTACAAATTCATCTGTAAATTGTTGTGCTATAGTTTGTGCCTGAACTTCTGATATATCCGTATTATTAATTGTTTTATCTATAAACATACTAGCGTTCTTAGCAAATCTGGAAGATAATTCACTTTGCTTGCCTAATACATTAGCTTTTTCTTCTAGCGATAGCTCATATAAATTTAAAGCGTCTATTTCTGCATTAATATTTGATAGTGCTTTATAAGCAGGTCTTAAGTTCTTTAAATCTTGTTTTAATTCTACTACAGCCTCGGGTGCTTTATCAGTTTGAACATTATCAGGTGCTTTATTTATAATTGCATATGTTGTAACTCCAATAACTATAGAGGGTATTAATGCACTTATATATGCACCTGAAAGAGAAGATTGCGCTTT
>JAJFGX010000002.1 GCA_021775895.1 Alphaproteobacteria bacterium
TACTAACGGATCAGCGCTAGTTATGACCCCAACCAGAGAGCTTGGTAAGCAAGTAATGGGAATTATCAATCAATTATTAGGGCCAAAAACTAAGATAAAAACTGCTTTTATTATTGGTGGTGAGTCCATGGGTAAGCAATATTCGGAGCTTAAACAGCGTCCTCGTATCGTTGTGGGAACACCTGGTAGAATTAATGATCATCTTGAGCGTGGAACTTTAAAACTAAGAGATACTAATTTTTTGGTTTTAGATGAAACAGATAGAATGTTGGATATGGGCTTTAGTATTCAGCTTGATAAAATATTTAAATATTTGCCAGAAAAGCGTCAAACTCTAATGTTCTCTGCAACTCTACCAAAAAACATTATTAAATTATCTGAGAAATATTTGACTGAGCCTGAACGTGTAGCTGTTGGCTCTACCACAACTCCGATTGATAGTATTAAACAAGAAGTTGTGCATGTTAGTGATGCTGAAAAATATACAGAGCTTGTAACACAGCTTGAGGAGCGTAAGGGCTCTGTTATTATTTTTGTTAAAACAAAGTTTGGTACAGAACGATTAGCAAAAAAATTAAATGCGAAGAATCTTGATGCTGAGGCTATTCATGGGGATTTAAAACAAAATCGTCGTGATAGAGTAATTAACTCATTCAGGAATCAAAAGTACAGAATCCTTGTTGCAACTGATGTTGTAGCACGTGGTCTTGATATCCCGCATATTGAGCATGTGATTAACTATGACTTACCACAAGTTGCTGAAGATTATATCCATAGAATAGGTAGAACCGCGAGAGCGGGGGCTGAAGGTCAAGCTCTTTGTCTTGTGTCTCCACAAGATAAACGTAAGTGGAGAGATATTGAAGAACTTATTAATCCAGAGCTAAAACAGAGCAGACCTCCTAGACCTGGTGCGAATAAAAACAAGAAATTTGTTCGAAATAAAAATAAAAGTAATAATAAAGGTAAGGACGTAAATAAAGGCAAGAGAACTCGTCCATACGGTAACAAATCAAAAACTAGCGATAGTAATGGTAACGGCAATGGTAATGGTAATGGTAATCGTAATACCAGTCGCAGTGCTAATCGAAATAATAATAGTAATCGTAGTAGCAATAATAATAGTAACAACAGAAAAAAAGCAGTTGCTGCCTAGGTTTAGTATGCATTAACTTTCTGTTTTGTCATTGTGAGTATAGCGAAGCAATCTAGTTTTATGTCCGTATCTCTGGATTGCCACGTTGTGCTGCGCCCTTCTCGCAATGACGGAAGCAAAGACCGTGTATTAGCTAATTAAATTTATCCACTCTTGTTCTGATAAGATTGTAACGCCTAAATCTTCAGCCTTTTTACGTTTGGAGCCTGCATCTGCACCTGCAATTAAGTAATCAGTTTTTTTAGAAATTGAGCCTGAAACTTTTGCACCTAAAGACTCGGCTTTGCTTTTTGCTTCATTACGACCCATTATTTCCAATTTTCCAGTAAATACTACAATTTTTCCTGCTATTGGTGATGATAAATCAACAATATTTTCAAATTCTGCAATATTAAGCTGTTCTACAAGATCGTTCAAAATGGCTTGTTGGTGTTTATCGGCAAAGAATAATAAAATATCCTCTGCGACTATTGCTCCTATATCCTCAATTGATAGCAAGTCTTCATATTCTTGGCTATCCCTATTTTGGGCTATTTGCATGGTTTTCTTCCAATTATCAAAACTGCCATAAGATGATGCTAGTTTTTTAGCCGTTGCTTGTCCAACCTGACGAATACCTAATGAATAAATAAATCTATCAAGCGGAATGTTTCGTTTACTATTAATTGCGGTAAATAAATTATCTGCTGAAAGGCTGCCCCAGCCTTCTCGTGATCTAATTTCTTCACTATGACTATGCTCTAATCTAAAAATATCACCGAATTTTTCAATTAATTTATCAGCAAAGAAATCTTCTATAATTTTTTTACCTAAACCATCAATATCAAAAGCAGATTTACTAACAAAATGCTTCAGTCTTTCAACCACTTGTGCATGGCAATAAAGCCCACCTGTACAATAATGAGCAGCCTCACCATCTTTCCTTTTAGTTGGGCTGTCACATTCAGGGCATGTTTCGGGGAAAATAAACGGCACGCTATTTTTATTATCTTTATTACGATATTTTATATCGACACTGACGACCTGCGGAATTACATCGCCTGCCCTTTGAATAACTACATGGTCTCCAATACGAATGTCTTTCTTATTAATCTCATCTTCATTGTGCAGAGTAGCATTAGATACAAGAACTCCACCAACATTCACAGGTTCAAGTCTTGCGACAGGAGTTAATTTCCCTGTCCGCCCAACTTGTATTTCAATGTTATTTAATATGGTCTCTGCTTGCTCTGCTGGAAATTTATGTGCTATTGCCCATCTTGGTGATCTACTGATAAATCCTAAACGATTTTGAAGCTCCATATCATTTACTTTATAAACCACACCATCAATATCGTATGCGAGCTTGGCTCTATTTTCTTCTATGAAATTATAATGCTCCATAATTTCTTTTAGGCTCTGACAGATATTAATATGCTCTGTAACTTGAAATTTCCATTCTTTAAGTTTTTTATGTAGTCCATCTTGTGTATTTGATATTTCTTTGGAGCTATAACCAATTGCGTACATGAATACTTTTAGGGGGCGTTTTTGTGTTATATTAGAATCTAATTGACGCAATGAGCCTGCCGCTGCATTACGAGGATTAGCAAAAATTTTATCTCCAGCCTCTTCTTGAGCTTCATTTAAAGCAATAAAATCATTTTTACTGATATAAACCTCGCCTCTAATTTCGATCTCATCAGGCGCATCATCAGGTAAGTTATGTGGAATAGTAGGTATCGTTTTAATATTATCTGTAATATCTTCACCAATAGAGCCATCACCTCTAGTCGTTGCATGTATTAATTGCTGATTTTTATAGTATAGAGAACAAGATAGACCATCAATTTTTGGCTCTGCAAAAATATCAATATTTTCTGTTTCTGGTAAATTAAGGAAACGCTTAATACGCATCATAAAATCTTCTAAATCTGTTTCAGAAAATACATTTGATAGCGATAGCATTGGTACTTTATGTTTTATTTTTGTAAAGCCACTATTTTGTGGAGATACACCTATGGTATTTGTTGGGCTATCTTGTTGTTTTAGTTCTGGAAATGCTGTTTCTAGCTCTGCTAATTCTTGCCTTAAAGCATCATATTTAGCATCTGAAATTTTTGGGCTATCATCTTGGTAATAGAATTTATCTTGTTGTTTTATTTCTTTGATTAATTCTTTTATTCTTACAGAGGCATCTAGCTCTATTATATTTTTACTCATTGGCATCATGCTGCTCTATTATCTTTAGTTGTTTCAATTAATTTTGTTGCGGCAGCCCTTGCCTCTATAGTTATATCCTGTCCTGATAGCATACGGGCAATCTCTTCCATACGTAGATTATCTGTAGCTAGTTTTTCTATATTAGTATAAGTACTATCATCTTTTGTATCTTTAGATATTACCCAATGGTTATTTGCTTTGGCTGCAACTTGTGGACTATGCGTCACAACTAACACTTGATGGTTAGAGCTAAGCTTTTTTAAATGTTCACCAACAGCATCGGATACTGCCCCGCCAATACCAGAATCTATTTCATCAAATATCAATACTGGTATGCGGTTTTTTCCTGCCATTACTACTTTAAAGGCTAGCATTAATCTGGATAGCTCACCTCCAGATGCTACTTTTCCTAGCGGAGCGGGGGTCTGACCTGAGTTGGTTGCAACCAAAAAATTGACCTGATCCATGCCATGTTCTGCCCAATCATTGGGTTTATCTGTTGTTGTAATTTTTGTAATAAATACTACGTTTTCCAATTTTAAATTAGGCAATTCATCTTGTAATAATTGCTCTAACTTATGAGCTGTTTTATATCGTTGTTTAGTTAAGTTTGTAGCATGACCTTGATATATTTCACGATTTTTTTGTTCTTGATTGATTAAGTGACTAAGTGTTTCATCTTGATTATTAATTAGCTCTAATTGGTGAGAGATTTCTTCAAATTTTATATTTAACTCATCAATGCTACAATTATGTTTACGAGCAACATCACGCAGGGCAAATAAACGTTCTTCAATCATATCAAGTGACATATATTCACTATCATGGTTATTATTAGATAGTGCATCTATTTCTGTCATGGCATCTGCAAGCTCTATATTTGCTCTATCAAGAGCCATAATGGCATTGTCCAGCTCAACAAGTTCAATGTTCTCTGATATGCGAGATAAACTATTCTGAGCCTGCACTAAAAGTGTTTCCGCCCCACTTTCACCAGATAATAAACCATGGCATAACTCTATAGATGCCGATAATTTCTCTTGATTGCCAAGTATGGAACGTTTTTGCATTAAGCTAGCTTCCTCACCCACCTCTGGTGCTAACTGCTTAAGCTCACCTACTAAATGCTTTAAGTAATCTTCATCTTCTTGATTTTTTTTAAGATTATGCTGCATATCTTCTAATTCTAACAATGATTTTTGCCAATCATGCCATGCGACAGAAACCATATTTAGAGCATCATCATATTCCCCATAATTATCTAAGATATGGCGATGATATTTTGTTTGTAATAAACCTTGTGTTTCAAATTGACCATGTATTTCGACAAGATGTCCGCCTATTGTTTTTAACAAAGATAAGCTAACTGGTTGATCATTGATAAATGATTTACTGCGACCATCTATGGTTAAGCTACGTCTTAGAATAATGTCACTCTGGGTATCTTCAATACTTATATCGTATTCTTTCAGAATGTCGAACACATAGTGTTTTTTATCTATAAAAGAGAAACTAGCCGTCACACTTGCTTTTTCTGTGCCTCTACGAATTAATCCTATATCAGCTCTCATGCCAAGAGCCAACCCTAGAGAATCCAATAAAATAGATTTACCAGCACCTGTTTCACCAGTTAATACTGATAGACCTTTACCACATTCAAGGTCTAGTGTTTCTATCAAAACAATATTACGGATACTTAGATGTGCTAACATTTATAGTAATTCCACTTAGCTTTAAAAAATCTTACCTATAGTTCTATCATATAGTGTTTTTTTCTCTGGCTTGGTAGAGCTTTTAAAATCACCTTTGAGTAAACGGTAGCTATCCTTATACCAAATACTATTTGGAAAGTTATGCCCTAAAACTGCCGCAGATTTTTGGGCTTCAACTATAATTCCTAATGATAAATACGTCTCAACTAAACGATGTAGAGCCTCTGGTACATGTGTTGTTGTTTGGTAATCATTTGTAACTCGTTGGAAACGATTTGCTGCAGCCTGATATTGATGATGCAATAGATAATAACGACCAATTTCCATCTCTTTTCCTGCGAGGTGATCCATTGTTAAATCTTTTTTTAATTGAGCATCTCTTGCATATTTACTATTTGGGAAGCGTTGAGTTACTTGTTCAAGGCTATCTAATGCTAGCTGTGTCATTCTCTGATCTCGTCTGACATCTGATATTTGCTCATAATAACAAAGAGCCCGCAGGTAACTAGCATACGGAACATTAACATCACTTGGGTGCAATTGGGTAAACCTATCAAGAGCAATAATAGCTTCATCATATTGCAAGTCACGATAATGTGAGTAAGCACTCATTAATTGAGACTTCGTTGCCCATTGTGAGTATGGGTATTCACGCTCAACTGTATCAAATTTTTCAGCTGCCTCAATAAACTTCTCGTTTGCCAAAGAAGTTGCTGCCTCACGATATAACTCTTCAACAGGAGTTTGTTTATCGTTATTTTCGGGCATGTAGTTATCTGGCTTAATAGAGTTTGCCTGACTATCGACTTTAATATCACTTTTATTGCTAGAGCAACTAGCAACAAATACTAATATTAGAAAAACAGCACATAGTTTTGTAATAATTTTATTCATCTGCAATAGCTTTTATAACAGTTTCTGTTGTTGCTTCAGGTTTAGTTTCTATTATTTCTTCAATATCTTGCTTTAGTTCTGGTTTTGGTTCAACTATCACTTCTTTTTCTGGTGGATTTGCTTCCATGCATATATTGATAATACCAGATAAAGCACGCTCATTATCATTACCATTTGGATTTGGGTGTACCATTAAGATATTACTTATTTGATCTGCTGGATATTTTTTCTCCGCCGTATCAAAGAAACAAGTACATGTTTTTAAAGCACGATCAGATGGAATGTCACCTTTAACAGCTTCTTTTATGCAGGCTGCAATTGCAACTTCCCTATTTTTTATAGGCTCATCATCAGTTACAATTTGAGTTTTAACTTCATTATCCAAACCATTTTCTAAGAGTTCAGATTTGAACGTTATATACAATAAAGCCATTACTGCAATAATAATGAATATTAAAAATTTTGTTTTGTTGCTTTTATCTACCATTTACCCAGTCCTAATAATTTAATTATGCATGTATTATAATGATTCTTTAATAAAATAGCTAGAAAATTAACTTTTAAAGTAGATTAATACAACTCCAGCAAGAATTAACATTCCACCAATTGCTTGTTGCCAGTTTACTTGTACTTCTTTAAAGAATATCCAGCTAAAAATAAAGACAAAAATAGGATATGAGCTTTCAATAATACTTGTAAGTGTTGCATTCTTATCGGCCATACTAAATAAAATAAATAGGTTACCTCCAACAACCGTAACAGCCATTAAAATGCATAGCGTTAACGTTAGCGGGCTTTCTTTAAGTAGGGTTAATTGCTCTTGTAAATTATCAAATTTTATAATAATAAATAAAAAAATTGGTAATGTAATTATTTGAGTTGCAAGCATCATAAAAGCTGGAGACATTCCAGATCTTAATAATTTATCAGATAAAGCATAAGCAACGCCCCAAAGTATGGATGCAAATAAAGCATAGAAGAACCATAAATGTGCTACCATAAATTACCTGCTTTTATTTATAAGATACACTCAATATCTCATAGCCTTTGCTGCCTTTAGGAGTGTTGACCTCAACACTATCGCCTGTAGATTTGCCAATTAATGCTCTAGATAACGGAGCGCCAAGCGATAGCAATCCCTCATCAATATCTGCTTCATATTCACCAACAATTTGATAGGTAATTTCTTCCTCTGTATCTTCATCTACAACTTTAACAACCGCACCGAATTTAACCATATCGCCTGTAAAATTGGCTGGATTTATAATTTCAGCCAATGCTTTGTTGCTTTCTAGTTGAGCAATACGACCTTCAATAAAGCTCTGCTTCTCACGAGCTGAATGATATTCTGCATTTTCAGATAAGTCGCCATGTTCTCTTGCAGTGGCGATTGCTTCAATAATAGCTGGACGTTCTACGCTTTTTAAGTGCTTCAATTCTGCTTCTAATTTATCAAAACCTATTTGTGTAATTGGCATTTTATCCATAATTTTAAACTCCGTTTAGTATTTAACAATTCAGGCTACTTTTGTTTCTTTTGTTTTTTTGTTATCCCATAGATAATCTTGCAAAGGTCGAATTCCAAAAGAAGCACCTCTTTTCAAAGTTGCTATAGATTCAATTGCAACACGAGCGCCTGAAATGGTCGTGTAATAAGATATTCTATTATGAAGCGCAGCTCGACGCAAGTTAAAGCTATCGGCAACAGCTTTGGGCCCTTGAGTGGTGTTTAGCATCATACAAATATCACCATTAATCATTGAATCAATAATATGTGGTTGACCTTCGTGTACTTTATTGACTTTATGGGCTCTAATTCCAGCATCAACAAGGAATTGTGCAGTGCCACCTGTTGCGACTATTTTAAAGCCTAAATCTTCTAATTTTGCTGCCAATGGCACAATTCGTCTTTTGTCACTATCCGCTACGGAAATAAATACAGTACCTTGCATAGGAATTATTCCACCAACACCAAGCCTTGCTTTTGCAAATGCCAGAGGAAAGTTTTTATCTATACCCATGCTTTCACCAGTAGATTTCATTTCTGGCCCCAATACAACGTCCACTCCTGGGAAGCGAGAGAATGGAAAGATTGGTACTTTTACAGCAACATGATCTGGATTAATTGTTGGTAGCAAGCCTTCTGCTTTTAATTTATTTAAAGACTCACCCAGCATTAATCTTGTTGCTAATTGTGGTAGCTTAGCACCTGTGGCTTTCACCACGAATGGTACAGTTCTTGATGCTCTTGGGTTTACTTCCAATACATAGATTTTATAACTATCAAGATTTCTAGCATCACGGCTTTCTTGTACAATAAATTGTATGTTGATTAATCCAATGATTTTCATGGCTTTTGCCATGGTTATAGTCTGCTTAATTATATCATCTATAATTTCTTGTTTAAGCGAATACGGAGGCAATGAACAAACGCTATCGCCAGAGTGAATGCCAGCCTCTTCAATATGTTCCATTACACCAGTTATATGTACGTCGCTTCCATCTGATAAAGCATCAACATCAACTTCAATTGCATTTTCCATGTACTTATCAATAAGCAAAGGAGCTTTACCAGATACTTCAACCGCAGCATCAATATATTCTTCTAAGAATGGTAAGTTATAAGCAATACGCATACGCTCGCCACCCAGAACATATGATGGACGAATAACTATAGGAAAGCCAATTTCTTGAGCAATCTTAATTGCTTCTTCTCTGTTGGCCGCAGTGCCATTTGGTGGTTGCAATAATTTAATGTCATTTAACAGCTTTTGAAAACGCTCTCTATCTTCCGCAAGATCAATTGTATCTGGAGATGTTCCAAGAATTTTAACACCTGCATTTTCTAAATCATTACATAGTTTTAACGGTGTTTGACCACCGAGCTGAACTATAACACCAAGCAATTCACCGCTTTGACGCTCTATCTCAATAATATTCCAGACATGTTCAAAAGTCAGAGGCTCAAAATACAAGCGGTCAGATGTATCATAATCAGTAGAGACAGTCTCTGGATTACAGTTAATCATGATGCTTTCAATTCCAACGTCTTTTAAAGCGTAAGATGCATGCACGCAACAATAATCAAATTCAATTCCTTGCCCAATACGGTTAGGGCCACTACCTAAGATAATTACTTTTTTTCTATTTGTAGGAAATGCCTCGCAAGATGGTGTAGATAGCTGTGCTGGCATTGGGGTATAACAAGAATAAAAATATGGGGTTGCAGCTGGAAATTCTGCGGCACAAGTATCAATACGCTTATAAACTGGTGTGACTAAAGCTTCTATACGGCTTTGTACTACTTCTGCTTCTGTAGTTTTGGCAAGATCCGCTAAACGCATATCAGAGAAACCCATACGTTTTAATTCTCGCCATTTATGGCTGTTTGTTTTATCTGGCAGGCCGTCTTTTAATATGTTTTGTTCAGCCTCGACCATTGCTTTGATACGCTCTAAAAACCATGGATCATACTTACATGAATTTTGCACATCTTTAATTGAGAAGCCATGTCTAAATGCTTGAGCAATTATTAGCAATCTATCTGGGCGTGGCTTAGATAGTGCTGCTAATATATATTGTGAGTGTAGCTCATCATTATTACTTCTTGATTTTGGATCTAAATTAATTTCATTTAAGCCAGTTAAACCACTTTCCATTGAGCAGAGAGCTTTTTGTAAAGACTCTTCAAAACTGCGACCGATACCCATAGCCTCACCAACAGATTTCATAGCAGTGCTTAAAATACGCTCTGTTCCTTGGAATTTTTCAAAAGCAAAACGTGGTATTTTTGTAACTACGTAGTCTATTGAAGGTTCAAATGATGCTGGAGTTACCTTGGTCATGTCATTTTGCAATTCATCTAATGTATAGCCAACTGCTAATTTTGCTGCGACTCGTGCGATTGGATAGCCTGTAGCTTTTGAAGCAAGGGCAGATGATCTACTAACACGAGGATTCATTTCTATTACAACAAGTCTGCCATCTTCAGGGTTAACTGCAAACTGTACATTAGAGCCGCCAGTTTCAACTCCAACACCTCTTAATATAGCAATAGAGGCATTACGCATAATTTGATATTCTTTATCAGTTAAAGTCAAAGCAGGTGCAACAGTTACAGAATCTCCAGTATGCACGCCCATTGGATCTATATTCTCAATTGAGCATATGATAGCACAATTATCGTTTTTATCCCGAATAACTTCCATCTCATATTCTTTCCAACCAAGCACAGATTCCTCAATTAGAATCTCTGAGATAGGGGAGGCTTGCAGTCCTTGTTGTACAATATGTAAGTATTCTTCTTTATTATAAGCAATACCACCACCAGTGCCGCCAAGTGTAAAAGATGGACGTATGATTGCAGGCAAACCTATGGTCTCCATGGCTTTCATAGCATCGTCTAATGAGTTTGCAATAAGGCTGGCAGGGCAGGAATAGCCAAGCTCTTCAACAATACCACGAAATAATCGGCGGTCTTCAGCCAATCTAATAGCTTTTGGTTTAGCACCAATAAGTTCTATTCCCAATTTTTCTAATGTTCCATCATCATATAAATCAAGAGCAATATTTAAAGCTGTTTGTCCGCCCATTGTAGGTAATAAAACATCAGGCTTTTCTTTTTCCAAAATTTTAGCGACAATTTCAGGTGTGATAGGTTCAATATAGGTTGCATCAGCAATTTCTGGATCAGTCATTATAGTCGCTGGGTTTGAATTAATTAATATAATGCGATAGCCTTCTTCTTTTAAGGCTTTGCAGGCCTGAACCCCTGAATAATCAAACTCGCAAGCTTGTCCAATCACGATTGGCCCCGCTCCAATAATTGCAATAGATTTTATATTGTTGTTTTTTGGCATAATAGCACCTTACTAAAATATGGTTATATTTATAACAATATAATAAGATTCGCTGTACAGAACAATAGATTATCGTGGTTATAGTGATTTTTATTAATAATGTACTAGTTATGAATAAAAATCATAACGAGCGACTGCGAAGCGGGCTTTGCCCCCCCTGTAAGTTCAAGAAGCCTTAAGTGGCGCTTGAACGTGGTTTGTAATGTTTTTATTGCAAACCACTATAAACCACAGTTTATTTTGTAAAATTACTTGCAAATTGCTCTATTTTTTTACATTCTATTAAGGTAACTGGTTATAAGATAGTTAGTTACTATGAACTTCTACTTAATCTTGTTCTAAGATTGGCTTATAATTAATGTATAAAAATAGAAACTATCAGTTAATATTAATTGTCACATTTTTAGTAATGTTTTTTTCAGTTAAGGCGAATGCTTTATCAATTGCAGATAGCGTTGAAATGGCAGTGGATTCTAATCCTGATATTCAAGCGGCCTATGCGGCGCAATTAGGTCAAAAAGAAGTTGTTGCGGAAAAGCGATCTGATTTCTTTCCTGTTCTTAATGCTGATGTTAATTTTGAAGCTATGCGAGTAAATGACGACAACACCAGAGGCACTACAAGTGGTGAGGCGGATAACGGTTATGCTGGTGAAGGTTCTATTCGTATATCACAAATGGTTTATGATGGTAAAAACGTTTCCAACACTTATAAAGCGGAACAAAATCGCTTTCAGGCTAGTAAATATGAGGCAATTGCTAAAACCGGTGATATTGCTATAGCTGCTATAGCTGCTCATTTAAATGTTCTAAGAATGCGAGAGCTTGAATATATCACTGGCTTATATTTAGATGATTTGAAAGAATATGAATCCCGTGTTAGAGATATGGTTGAAGGTGGTGCTTCTGACCAAGCAGAGTTATTACAAATTCGTGAGATTAAAGCAGTTACGCATAATACATTACTTAATTACCAAGAACAAAAACAATTCTCAGAGGCAGATTATTTGCAGATAGTTGGGCAGTTACCAGATAATAATATTACTATATCTGATAAAGACATGATGGCTGGTAATGCCATACCAGAAAATATTGATACGGCTTTAAATATAGTTAAAGAACAGCACCCAGCATTACGCTCAATTGTGTATACAGTTGATGCACTAGGTCTAGATATTCAAGCAGAAAAAGCATTAAAATATCCTAGAGTTGATGCTGAAATATCACACCTTAAAAAAGATCAAAAAGATGGCTTTGGTGGTGAGATTGAGGACAGCTCAGCTTTATTGCGTATGTCATGGAATTTTGAAACTGGTGGAGCGCAAAAATCTCGTGTTTCTAAACGTTACCAAGATAGAAAATCAACTCGTATGCGTATGAAATCTATTGAACGTGAATTGGAACAGAAACTAAGAAAAACAATGGCACGCTATGATATATCTTTAGAGAGATTAGAGTTACAAACTAAACGAAAAAAGACAAATAAAGATATTTTAAGCAATTATAAAAGCCAGTTTGAGGGTGGCAAAAGAAGCTTATTAGAAATTGTAAATATACGTAATCAATCTTATAGAGCCAATACAGAATATACTAATGCTTATTATAGCTATTACTTGTCACAATTTGAATTGCTGAATGCTTTGGGTATTCTGCAAAAAACTCTTAAGAATTAAATGAGCAAAGAACTAGATATAACAGAAAAAACACAAGACTCTCTATTAGCCTGCTTATCGTATATGACAGGCTATTTTGGTGAGAGCAAATCAAAAGCATCACTAGCAGAGTCACTACCAGAAACATCTAGCAATGATATTACTCCAGATATGTTTTGTAGAGCAGCTGGAAAGGTCGGGCTTCAATCTGAGATAATATCAAAATCATTAAATAAATTAGATGAGGCACTATGCCCAGTTGTAGCAATATTAGAAAATGGAAATGCTTGTATTATTCTAGGCTTTAATAAAAGTAAGAAGATATTATCTGTCGTTTTCCCTGCAAATGATTCTGGTATAAATGTTATAGAGATAGGTTCAGCAGAATTAAAAAAACAACACAAAGGTCAATTTATTTTAATTAAGCAGGCACATCTTACCGAGAAAGCCTTGAAGCATGATGATGACAATATTGCAAGATTTTCAGGTCATTGGTTCTGGCAAGTAATATGGGAGAACAAATTTATTTATCTGCGTGTAGTAATCGCAGCAATATTTATTAATTTATTTGTCCTAACTAGTCCTTTATTTATTATGAATGTCTATGATCGTGTATTACCAAGCAATGCTCTGGATACTGGTTGGGCTTTGGCTTTAGGGGCTTTTGGCGTTTTTATATTTGATTTCATTCTTAAAATACTACGAGGGTATTTTGTCGATGTCGCTGGCAGGCGTGGCGATGTTATTTGGACAAGAAGGCTTTATGATCAAGTATTAGATATGCGTGCAGATGCAAGGTCAGAGCCTGTAGGAGCATTTGCAAGCCATATGCGTGAATTTGAACATATACGAGAATTCTTTACGTCGGCGACGCTAGCCGCAATTGTTGATTTTCCTTTTGCGATGCTTTTTATAGTGGTTGTATGGGCTTTAGGCGGCATAGTTGCTTTTGTACCGCTAGGTTTATTTATTTTAGTCTTTTTAATCGGAATGGTATTACAAATTCCAGTAAAAGGGCTGGTTAGAAAATCATTTAAAAGTAATGAAGAAAAACAAGCTATATTAGTTGAAAGCTTAAATGGTTTAGAGACAATAAAAGGCTGTGGAGCAACTAGACATTTTAGAGGCTCGTACGGAAGATACACAGCCGAAAATGCCTTATGGGGACAAAAGTCAAGATGGTGGTCAAGTCTAAGTGTGCATATAGCAACTTTTGCTCAACAAATTAGTGCCGTTGGGATTGTGCTATTAGGTATGTACTTAATTAAAGATGGTGAAATGAGCGTTGGTGCATTAATTGCTTGCGTAATTCTAAGTGGTAGAGCAATTGCACCGGTGACACAAATTGCGGGACTAATTAATAAATATCATCAAGCAACCAGTGCTTTAAAAACGCTTAATCGTGTAATGAAAATGCCAACAGAGCGTCCAAAAGATAATAATTTCCTTTATCGCCCTAAACTAAATGGTATTTTCGGAGTTGAGAAATTAGGCTTTACTTACACAGAAGCTAAAGTTCCAGCTCTGCAAAATATAAATTTTGCCATTCAAGCTGGAGAGCGTGTCGGCATTGTTGGAAGAATAGGTTCTGGTAAAAGCACCTTGATTAAATTGATGATGAAATTCTATCAACCAACGACGGGTGTAATTAGGCTTGATGGTACAGATATGAATCAAATAGATCCAATTGATTTGCGTAGGGATTTATCTTATATCGGGCAAGATACAACCTTATTCCGTGGTACTGTACGTGAAAATATTGCCATGGGAAATCAAAATAGCCATCAAGGTGTTAGTGATGAAGATATTCTGCGAGCGGCACAATTATCAGGGGCGCATGGCTTTATTCGCTTGCACCCGCTGGGGTACAATGCCCCTGTAGGTGAGAATGGAGCAGGGTTTTCAGGTGGACAAAAACAAGCGATTGCAATTGCGAGAGCTTTAGTTGGCAAGCCATCAACCTTAATTTGTGATGAGCCAACAAATGAAATGGATAATACATCAGAAGCTCTGTTAATTAACGCATTGAAACCTTGGCTGAACGAGGCAAATCGAGGGCTTATTGTTGTTACGCATCGCTTTTCTTTATTAGATCTTGTTGATAGGCTAATTTTAATGGAACAAGGACAAATAATAGCTGACGGCCCTAAAGATGAAGTACTGAAGGCTCTGAACAGTGGTGATATGCAAGTAAAGTCAAACAGTTCAGGCTCAAAAAATACAAAGAAGATAGATATAGATAATGACAAAAAAGAATGAATTAGAATATATGTCAGAGCTTGAAGAGGCTATTCGCTTGAAACCACATTGGTCATCAACTTTGTTCGTGTTGATGATTGCAGGCGTGGTTATATTCATGATTGCTTGGGCATCTATCGCAGAAGTTGATGAGCGTGTGCGTGGACAGGGGCGTGTTATGCCTTCAAGTGATATCCAAGTTATACAGAGCTTAGAAGGTGGGATTTTATCAGAGCTACTTATTCATGAGGGGGAAACAGTAGTAAAAGGACAAGCTTTAATGCGTATTGATGATGTGCTATTTGCCTCTGAAGAACGAGGGATTGAAGCACAAATGCTATCCTTGCAAATTAGAAAGGCACGCCTGCTTGCTGAAACTAAAAAAGAGGCTTTCAAATTAACAGACATTATACGTACAAAAGCACCTGTTTTGGCTCTAAACGAGGAAAAGCTATATTTATCAAGACAACAAGAACTAAAAATTAGCTTGGGTATTATCGATGATGAAGAAAATGAAACCAAAGCAAATTTAGCCGAAATCAAGGCAAGTATTAATAAGTTAGTGCACAGCCGTGACTTAATTAAAAAGGAATTTGACATTGCAAAAAAATTAGTCGCAAAACGTGCAATGCCTGAAATTGAGAAGTTAAGATTAGAGCGTCAATATAGCGATATTAAAGGTAATTTAAATACAGCGATACAATCAAAAAAAGCGCTGGAAGCTAGGCTAAGTGGGGTTGCTAAGAAGAAAGAAGAGAGGTTAGGAGCTTTTCATTCTAAAGCCTTGGGTGAGTTAAATGAAATAGAAACAAAGATTATCGCAATTACTGAGCGTTTGAAATCAGCAGGTGATAGAGTTAATCGTACAGAGTTAAAATCTCCTGTTGATGGGGTTATTAAGCGTATAGCACTTAAAACTGTTGGTGGCGTAATTGAACCAGCCCAGAGGTTAATAGAGATAGTGCCAATTGAAGACGCATTAATGATAAGATCAAGAGTTCGCCCAGAAGATATTGCATTTCTAAGCTTAGGGCAGAAAGTCCGTGTTAGCATTACTGCATATGACTCGCAATTATATGGCTCACTTTGGGGGAAGTTGACGAGAATAAGTGCTGATGCCATTCGTGAGAATGATGGAACTATGTATTTTGAAATTGATGTTCTTACAGATAATAATAACTTAGGCACAGCAAGTAAACCACTAGAAATCAGCGCTGGCATGGTTGCAGATACAGAAATAATAACGGGGAAACGGACTGTCTTATTCTATTTGTTAAAACCAGTGCTACGTTTAAAAGAACGTGCCTTCACAGAACCATAAACCCGCACAATCCACTTGACATAATGCAGAAAGTTTGCTATTATTAATTCATAAATTCAATAATGAAGTTGATACTTGATTTGGTAATAGTGCTATGTACAAGAAACTGAAAAAGCAAAATGGCGAGACGTTCGCACGAACAATCAGGGATTAC
>JAJFGX010000011.1 GCA_021775895.1 Alphaproteobacteria bacterium
AGGTGTTGAAGCATTGGCACATTATCTGATTAATGAAATTCAAGATGTTTATCGTCTGCAAGGTTTGCATATTAGTGATAAACATATTGAAGTTATCGTTCGTCAAATGTTGCAGAAAATGGAAATTACTGATCCAGGTGAAACAACATATCTGATTGGTGAGCAAATTGATCGTATGGAGCTTGAAGAAGAAAATAACCGTATGCGAGAAAAAAGCAAAGAGCCAGCAACAGCTTTCCCTATCCTACAGGGTATTACGAAAGCTAGTCTGCAAACTCGTAGCTTTATTTCTGCGGCTTCATTCCAAGAAACAACTAGAGTTCTAACAGATGCGGCGGTTAATGGTAAAGCGGATAGACTACATGGCTTGAAAGAGAATGTAATTGTTGGACGCTTAATTCCAGCTGGTACTGGTTCTGTGGTGCATAGCTTGAAGAAAATTGCAGCAGAGCGTGATAAAGTTGCAATGGCTAGTAATCAAGCCTTGGCGGAAGCGGCTATGATGCCTGATGAGCCAGAGTTAATTACAGATCAAGTTGATGATGTATCTGAAACAACAATTGAAGCTGATAGCGAAAAAGCAGCCTCTAACGCTTAGTTTTTAGCTGAATTTAGAATAATAAAAGGCGGTATTTAAATATATACCGCCTTTTTTAGTTATTTCATTTTATATGTATTATAGTTGTTAACACCATTAGCTTGATTAAGAAAATAACAAGTTTTTTGTTCAGGTCGAACTGTTAATTCTTGAACGCCATTTGAATAAAATTTAGTATCATCAGGACTAAGTTTTGCGTGGAGCGTGTTCATTTTTGAAGTGTATTTCAAATTTTTTGCATCTACTAAAACCTCCCCAGTTTTAGTATTTTTTATTTGAGCCGTCATTGTTTCTTGATCAAAAGAACATGTTGCCTCGGTTTCTGGTATATCGTTAAAGCTACATGCGGCAAGACCGAAGGTTGCAACAATAGCTAGGGTAGTTAAAGCTTTTTTATTCATAGTATTTACTCCTGTTTTATAATTATATTAGTTACTTTTTTTATGATTCTTTTCTTCCTTAAAAACTCATATTGTAAATATAACACAGAGTATTTTATATGTCAAGTGATATATGTAATTTAAAAGTTGAGTTTTATATAAAGCTTTACGAATTTAGAAAAAGACCTTAATTTATTTTAATTATAGTATTTCAATTTATTTTTACACTAGGCATAAGGAGCGAAGCCTAGTAAACTTGCGAGTAACGAAATAACAACATGTAAGAATTAAGTGGAATGACTATATGGCTAAAATAGCAACACAATATGTCTGTCAATCATGCGGATCTGTTTATTCAAAATGGGCGGGTAAATGTGATGGGTGTGGAGAATGGAACTCTATTTCTCAGGAAATGGGTTTTTCCGATGCTGTGCCTAAAGGGCTTGGTCGCAAAAAAGGTCGAGTAATTGATTTTTCTTCTTTATCTGGTGTTAGTGATGACGTATCTAGGCGTACTAGCGGTATTTCAGAATTTGATCGTGTGATGGGTGGCGGACTTGTAAAAGGCTCGGCTACTTTAATTAGTGGTGATCCTGGAATCGGTAAATCAACATTACTTTTACAGGCTGTCTGTCATTTATCTTCTAATTCTCAAAATACTAAATGTTGCTATATTTCTGGTGAAGAGGCTATAGATCAGGTTCGTATGCGTGCGACTCGTTTGGGGCTAGCTGATAAAGATGTGTTACTTGCCTCATCGACTAATGTTCGAGATATTGTCAGTACGATGGAGCAGGGCGGTATTGAGCTGATAGTAATTGATTCTATTCAGACTATGTATGTTGATAGCATAGATTCAGCCCCTGGGACGGTGTCTCAAGTTAGAGCATCGGCACAAGAACTAATCAGAACAGCAAAAAACAAAAATATAATAGTTTTAATTGTAGGTCACGTGACTAAAGATGGTCAAATAGCAGGCCCTAGGGTTTTAGAGCATATGGTCGATACTGTCTTGCATTTTGAAGGCGACAGAGGTCATCAATTTAGAATTTTGAGATCTATTAAAAATCGTTTTGGTGCTACTGATGAAATTGGTGTTTTTGAAATGGTTGAGACTGGCTTGGCGGAAGTTGCAAATCCATCGGAGCTATTTCTATCTCAACGCCAAGAAAATATTTCAGGTAGTGCTGTTTTTGCAGGAATGGAAGGCTCACGCCCCGTACTTGTTGAGATTCAGGCATTAGTCGCATCATCGACTTTGGCGACACCTCGCCGTGCAGTGCTTGGTTGGGATACGAATAGATTGGCGATGGTAATGGCGGTGCTTGAGACTAGATGCGGAGCAGAAATATCTATGAATGATGTATTTCTGAATGTGGCAGGTGGTCTTCGTATTACAGAGCCTGCAGCTGATTTAACAGTGGCAGCAGCACTTTTGAGTTCAATTACTAATGTTCCTGTGCCGTCTGACACTGTAATTTTTGGAGAAATTGGATTATCGGGCGAAATAAGGCATGTAGGGCAAATGGAGCAACGCTTAAAAGAAGCTTCAAAGCTTGGCTTTGAACAGGCTTTAATTCCAGTAATGAATCGTTCAAAAAAATCTAGTAAACGTAAGCCAGATTCGGATATAAAAGTAACAGAATTGGAACATCTTTCTGATTTATTACCATTTTTTACAAAAACATAATTTAGGAGCTACATAAATGACCCCAATCATTATTGATTTAGTCGTAGGACTTGTTATTTTGCTATCAACCGTTATTGCCGCAATGCGTGGTTTTATACGTGAAATTCTAACAATTTTAGGATTGTTAGGATCTTTAGCAGTTACATGGGTTTGGGGTGGAGTTTTAAAACCTACTTATTCGGATTTTTTAACTAGTTGGGCTGAATCACAATTAGATGAAGTATCAACCGAACCTGTAACACATTTGTCTATCTGGAAACTAGATTTACCAATAGAGGTGCTCGCAACTTTATCATCATATGGAACATTGTTCCTTATTAGTTTTATTGCGATGGCTTTGTTGAATTTCTATGTTTCAAGCTTGGTGCAAGATTCTGACCTGAGTACAGTTGATAGATCATTTGGCGCTTTGTTTGGGTTGGTAAGAGGCGTAATATTAGTTGTTTTATTATATATGCCTCTTACATTATTCATTGGTGATGATGGCGAGAAGCCAAAATTTATTGCTGAGGCTAAAACGGTTCCTTTATTAGATTATAGTGCAAGCTTTGTCCAAAATAATATTTTACCTGAGAAAAATGAAACAGATGAAAATATTGATAATAATGAAAAGAACAAAAAAATAGGAATTAAAGAAATAATTGAAAATGGCTATAATTCTAAAGCTTTAAAAGATAAAAAAGATGGCTATGCTGGTGATGATCGTGTCGAGCTTGATCAGATTATTCAGAATGTATTCGAGAAAGACAGTCAATGAGTATTGCCAATCCCTTCTTACATGACAAAGAACATAGCGGTGAGAAAGATGCTAATAATAAGCTAAGGCAAATTGCTAGCATAGCTAGCGTTACTGTTGCTGTAGTGCTTATATCTATTAAGTTTCTTGCCTATATGCTTACAGACTCTGTTAGTCTTCTATCATCTTTAATGGATTCAACTATTGACGTTATGGCGTCTATTGTTACTTTAATTGGAGTACGGCACGCTATGCAGCCAGCCGATGAAAAGCATAGATATGGGCATGGAAAACTAGAAGCATTATCGGCAATGGCACAGGCAATATTTATTAGTTGTTCAGCCATATTCTTGTTTTATGAAGCTATGCATCGTTTTATTCATCCGCAAATAATAGATAAAGTTGGTATTGGTTATACTGTAATGGGAGTATCAATAGCACTTACTATATGCTTGGTTTTCTTTCAACGTTATGTGGTGAAAAAGACTGGTTCTGTTGCTATTGAGGCCGATCATTTGCATTACAAAGGTGATGTTTTAATGAATATTGGCGTGATTGCGGCATTATTTTTAACCTCTATGACGGGGTGGGCATATTTTGACCCAATTTTTGCCTGTTTGATTGCCCTTTTGTTGCTATATGGAGCAAAAGAAATCGGCCTAACATCATATAAAGTTTTGATGGATCATGAACTACCAGAAGAAGATCGTAAGAAAATTATGCAGATAGCAGAATCTCATAAAAAAGTGGAATATGTGCATGATTTAAGAACTAGAACTACGGGGCATCATACTTTTATTGAGTTTCATTTAGAGATGGATGGTAGTATGAGTTTAGATGAGGCTCACGATATTACTGAAGAAATTGAAATGCTACTATATAAAGAATTCCCAAATGCAGATGTATCTATACACCAAGAACCAGCAGGTATTGATGACGATAGGCTAGATGAGCGTATTTCTGAGAATATATAGTAACCTTATTTAGTTTTATATTTTACCTTGTAAGTGCATGACACCTAAAACGATGATAACGCTGAGGGCAAGCCCTAACATGATTTTGAAGAAGTCCTTCAAAAGAATTGGAAAGATAGATTTAATGCCATGCTCATAACCATTTAGGCGATATACGGCAAGTTCACGACCTGTTAGCATGCCGACGAATACCCAAGTTGTACTCATGGGAATATTATTATACTCTTTGAAAAATATCAGCATAGCGGCATAAAATAGATCAATAATAGTAGCTGAACGGACAAAGCGAACACCAGATTTATTCATGACTATTTTTTGAATAGAACCACCATAGGTGAAAAAAGTCCAACCAAGCCCTGCTACAATAATAGCTAGTGTGAAAATAAGCCACTCAATACTAAGAGTGCGAGGAAGATATACAGCAATATTTGCCATGTCATGGCTAAGCCAGCTACTCCATAAAAACCCTGTGGCTATCCACTGAAATACTCGCCACATTTTTTCTTGGTGGGCAGGAACTTCTTTGAATTCATTGATAATTCTAGATAAAAGAAACCAAAAACCATAGGCTGAAACAGCAGCTAAAGTATAACCTAAAATACTTTTTATAAGCATTTTTTCTAAAACTACCCCAGAGGCAAAAACACTTAATACTAGGAAAGTGGTTGAAATAGGCAAACCAAACCTTGTTAATATTAATAATACTGCTGGAGCAAGTGCATGATACCAATGAAAGATTTCTGGCTGGGGTATTTTATCTAGTCTTCCGTAAGCAAGGTCTCCACCATTGCTATACCAACCCCAACTTAAGGTTATAATCATCACAATTGAGGTAGCGGCCCATAGCCAGTACCACTTAATACGGTCTTTGTTGGAGCTTAAGAAAGTACCTAATGTTTGAACACTATCATTAGCGATAACAGAATAAGCGGCTAATGAAAAACCTATAATCATATAGAATTGGCTAAGTGAGTAATCCATAAGCAAATATTTTCAAATGATTATTTATGTTGTGATTAAGTTACTTAAGAAACGTTCTTTAAAACATCTTCTAAGCGTTCTGTAGCAGATTTTTCATCAATATCTTCTATTGCTGCAACTTCACGAGCTAAACGTTCTAATGCTGCTTGATAGATTTGACGTTCGCTATAAGATTGTTCACCTTTATCTTCATCACGGCGTAGGTCACGTAATACTTCTGCGATAGAAACAGGGTCACCTGAATTGATTTTTGTTTCGTATTCTTGAGCTCTACGACTCCACATAGTACGTTTAATACGTGAGCGACCTTTTAACGTAGTTAAAGCTTCTTTTAAGCGGTCACCAGAAGAAAGTTTACGAAGACCTGAGCTTCTAATTTTGCTAACAGGTAATTTTAAACGCATGCGATCTTGTTCAAAGCTAATAGTGTATAGGGTTACATCAACACCACTAATTGTTTGTGTTTCAATACCTTCGACTTTGCCAACACCATGAGCTGGATAAACAACATAGTCACCTGCTACAAAATCTATCGCAGTCTTTTTCGCTTTGGCTGTATTTTCTATAGTCATTAGGTAATGCTCCTTATATATTTTTGTAATTATTAAAAAAAGAAGAGTAGCGATAAAGTTTTTACTTTATTTGCTGATTATACTCAATATTTTCTATCTCATAAACATAAGATAGCATAAAAAATATGCTAAAGCAAGAAAAATATTAAAAATAGGTTAATAAGTGAAGAATATAGTGTTATTATAAAGCTTTAGAGTAAGGTAATGATTTCTATACCTTCGTTTACTTGTTCATCTACAGCCACATTTATATTGGACACAGTGCCTGATATTGAAGCGTATATTGTGTGTTCCATTTTCATTGCCTCCATGACAGCCATAGCTTGCCCTATTTTGACTTTGTCGCCATTGTTTACATGCATAGCAATGATTCGTCCCGTCATTGGTGCGGTCAAAGCTCCATCACTGTTTGAGTTCTGTGATTCTTTGTTTATAGGGTCAACCCAGTTTATAACTATGTGGGGCAACCCTTTAACAAATAAGTATAATTTGTTTTCGTTGTGAATGGCGGTGACAGTGTATTCTTGTCCTGCAATGATTGTGGAGAATGCTCCAGGGCAGTGATTCTTAGGCATGCTAGCACTTATAGAGTAATTATCGTTTACTTTTAATAGTATTTCTCCATTTTTTAAAATTGTGCATGATACTTTATTCTCATCAAAGCTATAATTGCGTGTAGCTGTGGATTCTGAGTTTAGTCTCCAGCCTAATAAGTAGTTGCTGTTAAGTTGATTTATGAGTAACCCTAGCCCTGCAATTGCGAGCATAAATTCAGAAATATTTTTGCTAGGCTCTAATAACTCATCATAATAAGAGCTGATGAAACCAGTAGACACTATATTAGTTTTACTGGCTTTAAATGCAGGGTGCAGTAATATTTGCTCAAGAAATGAGATGTTATTTTTAGGGCCTACGATATATGTGGTATTTAGAGCTTCTGCCATTTTCAAGCATGCTTCATTACGATTTTCACCATGAGTGACTAATTTTGCAATCATAGGATCATAAAATGCGGAGACCTCATCACTTTCACGAATGCCAGTTTCAATCCGTAGGCTATCGTTAGGTCTGGGCCATTTAAGGCATTGAATCTTTCCAGTTGCGGGTAAAAAATCATTAGCAGGGTCTTCTGCATATATCCTAGTTTCAATGGCATGACCTGTAATTTTAACTTTATCTTGAGTTAAAGGCAGTTTTTCACCAGAAGCAACACGTAATTGCCATTCAACCAAATCAAGTCCTGTCACCATTTCTGTTACGGGGTGTTCAACTTGTAATCTAGTATTCATTTCCATGAAATAGAAGTTTTCATCTTTATCCATTAAGAACTCAACAGTACCTGCACCATTGTAATCAATTGATTTTGCAACAGTTATTGAAGTTTCTGAAAGTTTTGTTCGTGTAGTATCGGAAAGCTCTGGGGCAGGGGCTTCTTCAATTATTTTCTGTTGTCGTCGCTGAACAGAGCAGTCACGTTCAGATAAAGTAATATAATTTCCATGTGTGTCACCAAAAACTTGTACTTCTATATGGCGAGGGTCTTTTAGGTATTTTTCAATTAAAACATGATCATTACCAAAAGAAGATAAGGCTTCACGTTTAGCGCTTATCAATGAAGCAGAAAAATCTTTCTCATTTTCAACAATACGCATTCCTTTACCACCACCACCAGCAGAAGCTTTAATTAGCAGGGGGTATCCAATATCTTTAGCATGTTTTATTAGAGTTTTTTCTGTCTGATCATCTCCATGATAACCCACTAGCAAAGGAACTTTGGCCTTTTCCATTAGTTTTTTAGCTCGACTTTTCTCACCAATTGCTTCAATCGATTCTGCCTTAGGCCCAATAAAAATAAGACCAGCTTCTAAAATTGCATTGGCAAAATCAGTATTTTCTGAGAGAAATCCATAACCGGGGTGTATTGCTTCTGCACCTGTATTTTTAGCAGCTTTAATAATTTTATCTATATCAAGATAGCTTTCAGTTGCCAGTGAGCCACCAATATGCATTGATTCATCAGCCATATCGACATGAAGAGCATGCTTATCAGCATCAGAATATACAGCAACTGTTTTCACATTCATGGCTTTGCATGTTTTAATAATGCGACAAGCAATTTCACCACGATTTGCGATTAGAATTTTTTTAAACATTACGATTAATCTATCCTTTTATTTTATATACTATACTTTATAATTATTAAGGCTTTTTAAGGCAAGTAAAAGGATTGTTTTGTAAAATTAATTTTAGGGGTTGTGTTATTGTTTTAATTGCGTCATTTTGTTTTTCGAATGTTAAGATTTAATAAAGGGTTATACGGTTACAATATGAATATGATTAGTATGAAACGTTTTTTTACAGTTTGTTGTTTTGTTGTTTTATTTATTCCAATGGTTGGTTGTGCTTCTGCTCGTGATCAGTCTTTGGTTTATAAGTCTCCAACGGAAATTTCAGATCCACTAGAGTCTGTTAATAGGGCTATTTTTGGATTTAACAATGTATTTGATATGGTTGTTTTTGAGCCAACTGCTAAAGCTTATCGTTTCCTTCTTCCATCACCTGTGCGTGATTCTGTGCAGAACTTTATGCGTAATTTACGTACGCCACTGATTTTTGCTAATAATGTTTTACAAGGTGATTTTGGCGGTGCTGGCGTTAGTGCTGGTAGATTCGCTATGAATACAACAGTTGGTATCGCTGGAATCTTTGATGTTGCAGCGACACAAGGCTTGAAGTATGAACCAGAAGATTTTGGTCAAACTTTAGGAAAATGGGGCTTCGGACACGGATTTTATGTTGTCTTGCCAATTTTAGGGCCTAGTTCCTTGCGTGATGGTGTTGGTATGGCCGGCGATGCTTTAGCTGATCCTGTACGTATTTTTGCTTATAGTGATGCTAACCGAGAATGGGTTTATTATGCCCGCAACGGTTTGGAAGCTGTTGATAGTCGCTCACGCTTGATAGGTACGATTGAAGATTTACGCCGTAACAGCGTTGATTATTATGCAGCTATACGCAGTGTCTATGGACAAAAACGCTATAGTTTAGTGCAAGATGATCCTTATGGACATATGAGAGAAGATGATGAAGTCCAAGATGATTATGATTATTAAAAGGATTCACTAGTGTTTAAATTTATCATACCTAGTTTTGTAGTAGTATTGTTTGTGGTGTTGTTGTCAGGTTCTGTTACTGATGCCTATGCTAAGGATAAGAAACATAGTAATATTGAGCTTCTTGTCGTCAATATGGCTGGGGAGGCACTTAAAGACCTTACAGATAATGAAATCTCAGATAAGCAGCGTAGTAAGCGTATGCGTGCATTACTTAATAAATATTTTGATTTAACAGCTATTGGTAGGTTCGCTCTTGGTAAAACTTGGCGTAAGGCAAGTAAGACAGAACGTAAACAGTATTTAGAGCTATTCAAAACTATGGTCGTTGACACCTATGCTGAGCGTTTTAAGGAATATTCAGGTGAAGAATTTGTAGTTACAGGCTCTCAAACACTAAATAAACGTGACAGTATAGTGCATAGTTTTATTAAGCCTAAAGATGGCCCTAAATTGGCAATTGATTGGCGGGTTCGTAATAAAGATGATAATTATCGTATAATTGATGTAATTATTGAAGATGTTAGTATGGGTGTGACACAACGCTCTGAATTTGCGGCTGTTATTCAACAAGGTGGCGGAGATATTGGCTTTTTACTAGCTTCTTTAGAGAAACAATTATAAAATTTCAATTATAGCTCATTTTTATAGACATTCATGTATGCAATTGCGTATCCTATTGATATAGAAGTTTTCAAAAGGATAAAAAATGAATAATCTTATATTACTGCGACATGGGCAGAGTGTGTGGAATCTTGAAAATAAGTTCACTGGTTTTGTTGATGTAGGTCTTTCTGATAAAGGCTATGAAGAGGCTAAATATTCTGGTGAGCTTTTGTCAGATATACGTTTTGATGTAGTTTTTTGCTCAACTTTAATACGTGCAAAAAAAACGGCAGAGATTGTATTGGAAGTCACAGGAGAAACAAATGAACATTTATTATCTAATGATGATACAGATGGGCTAAAATTTAATATGATTTGTGACCCTGATTTACGAGAGCGTGATTATGGGGATTTATCTGGATTGAACAAAGATGAAACCAGAGAAAAATATGGTGTAGAACAAGTAAAAATATGGCGACGAGGATATGATACTCCACCGCCTAATGGTGAAAGCCTTAAAGATGTAGTTGCTCGTGTAGAGCCTTACTATTTAAAACATATAAAGCCAGAAGTTGATGCAGGTAAGAACGTTTTATTGGTTGCACATGGAAATACTCTACGTGCCATGATGATTGTTTTGGGCGTGAAAACACCTGAAAATATTAATGAAATGGAAATTGCAACGGGAGTGCCTTTGTTGTTTGAGTTTGAAAATACAAAGCAACAATCATGGTGTTTTATGAATGACAATAATTCTGTGCAGAATAAGTATAGTGGCAGGAAAATTAAGTAAATGCCAAAATTAGTTATTTTTCGTCATGGCCAGACCGTATTTAATGAGCAAGGTTTATTGACTGGGCAAACAGATGTTGCATTGACAGAGCGTGGCTGTGAAGAGGCGACTGATGCAGGATCTTGGCTCCGTCATATAAAGTTTGATAAAGTGTATACTTCATCATTATCAAGAGCGGTTGAAACAGCGGAACTAACGTTAGAGGCAAGCTCTCCAATGAATGATCATCTAAAAGATGAAATGGGGGCATGGTCGCTTTTGAAACATGATGTTCTAATGGAAAGAGACCTTGGACATTTTTCAGGGCAGCCGAACAGTATGGATATTTTTAAACAGTGGCCACGAGGATATGATGAAGCAATCAAAGGTGGAGAAAGCACCAAAGATATGGTTGTTCGTGTGGAAAAGCTCTACCGTGATGAATTACGTCCAGCATTGCTTAATGATGAAAATGTTTTGGTTGTTGTTCATGCAGGCATTATTATTGCATTTAAAGTTATTCTTGGTTATTTAACTACGGTTCAAGCTCCTCAACCTAAGGAGCGTGTGCCGAATGCCGTGCCTTGGGTGATTGAGTTTGATTCAACAGGTGCAAATATAAAAGATTATTTGATACAACCCTAGACTTGGTTATATATATGTTTGAAAATCTACCAACAAAAGTAAAAATAGTCGATGTAGCCCCTAGAGATGGCTTGCAGAACGAGTCGCAATCTATTGATTTAGATACTAAGCTAGAACTAATTCATATGTTAGAAGATAGTGGTTTATCTGTGATTGAGGTTGGAGCATTCGTCTCACCTAAATGGGTACCTCAAATGGCAGACACGGCTGAAATTCTTAAACAGCTAGAGTATAAAGCAAATGTTAATTACCCAGTGTTAGTCCCAAATATGAAGGGGTTAGAATTGGCGATTGAACATGGAGTTAAAGAAATCGCAATTTTTGGTGCAGCCTCTGAGAGCTTTAGTCAGAAAAACATTAACTGTTCAATTGCAGAAAGTCTTGAGCGTTTTGCACCAGTGTGTGAATTGGCAGGGCAAGAAAACATTAAGATTAGAGGATATGTTTCCTGTGTTTTAGGTTGTCCATATGAGGGTGAGATTGCACCAAAGCAAGTCTCAATGGTTGCTGAGAAAATGTATAATCTTGGTTGTTATGAGATTTCACTCGGCGATACTATCGGTACAGGAACTCCTATTAAAACACAAAATATGCTTAATGCCGTTGTTGATGTCGTGCCTTTGGATAAACTAGCGGTACATTTTCATGATACTTATGGGCAGGCTCTGGCTAATATATTGGTTGCTTTACAGATGGGAATTGCTGTAATTGATAGCTCTGTTGCAGGGCTTGGCGGTTGTCCTTATGCTAAGGGTGCTAGCGGTAATGTTGCAACAGAAGATGTGGTTTATATGCTAGATGGCATGGGGATAGATACAGGTATTAATTTGAAAGCTCTATGCTCTGCGGGTCAATTCATTAGTGGTAAACTCGAGCGAGCTAATGGCTCTAAAGTGGCTTTTACTACAAAAATATAAATCTTTTACAGCTCATGCAGTGTATGCACCTGAAATCCATACTAATAGTGATGAAATGAAGCTGAATATTAGTTGGTTTTATGAGCTAGGATCAATGTTGGCATCATCGAATATACCTTTAACAGATTCATTATTTTCTAGTGTTTTCTTCAAGATATCCATAGAGCCTTTCAATAGTTTTTTATTACGTTCTGTATCGTTGCCACTATTAGAAGGTTTTGCTCCATGAAATAAATTATTACGAACACGTTTACAAGCATTTATAGCATCACATAAACAAGTAAGATTAATTTTTTTCCAACCTAATTTACCATTGTTAATAATCTGATTTTTAGGTGGGTTTTTTATTAAATATTTTGCGTCATCAGAAACTGAAAGATCATCTAAGCTTAATTCACTTAATGAATTAATATATTCACCCCAATCAGGTTCAGCACGAACTTGTTCTTTTTTGAATAAGCCTGCTTCTTTTAATGCATACTCAAATTTAGAGAAAAATATAAAATATTCTTTTGCATCATCTTCTAGACTCATTGTGTATTCCTTTTCTATATTTACTACCATTATTGACTCTCTCACCTAGTAAGTCTAGGCTTCTTTTCTTATGCCTAGTTTAAAAAATAAATTGAAAAGACTATAGCTTAAACTTATAGTAATTTGCATTAATATTGCATTATCAATGTTTTCATATTTTGTCATTGCGAGAAACGAAGTGACGAAGCAATCCAGTATTTCATATTTGTGGCTCTAGATTGCCACGTCGGGCTTAACACCCTCCTCGCAATGACGGGGGCAATAACCGTGCTATAATTTTCTGTTTTGTCATTGCAAGAAACGAAGTGGCGAAGCAATCCAGTATTTCATATTTGTGGCTCTAGAGTGCCACGTCGAGCTAAAACTCTCCTCGCAATGACGGGGTGGGTAATTTGTAAGTTATAGTAGTTTGCAATATTTTTATTTAGAGCAACCTTGTG
>JAJFGX010000101.1 GCA_021775895.1 Alphaproteobacteria bacterium
CTCCTAGCTTTGCCTCCATAGCATCACAAACAGCCATAAAATCATCAATTTCTGTAGTAATCTCATGAAACTCATCACTGCTTTCAACATTATTAGCACCTGCCTCTAAAGCAATCTCAAATATTTCATCAGTTGACGACACAGATAAAGGATAAGTAATCAAGCCTACACGATCAAACATAAAACTAACGGAGTTACTCTCTCCTAAAGAACCTCCACATTTAGAAAAAGCCAACCTAACTTCACTGGCCGTTCTATTGCGATTATCTGTCAATGCATCAACTATCACGGCTACTCCAGCAGGGCCATATCCCTCATAGCGAACTTCATCATAGTTCTTGCCATCATCACTACCAGGAGTACCGCTTTTAATGGCACTCTTAATACGGTCATTAGGCATATTAGCAGACCTTGCCGCCAATATAGCTGTACGCAAGCGAGGGTTCATACTAGGATCTGGTGATCCCATTTTTGTCGCTACAGTAATTTCTTTACCAAGCTTACTAAAAATTTTAGCTCTTTTTTTATCCTGAGCACCTTTTCTATGCTGTATATTACTAAACTGGGAATGTCCTGCCATGTTATATTCTCCTTAACTATTTTTACAGTAGTATAGATTAATAATAATGGCTGTTCAAGACAAGGGTTGTATAAACATTCTACATTCGGCATAATAATATATAGCGAATATAAAAAAGGATAGATTAGGTGTTTAAAAGCAAAGAAAGAATTCTAACTGTTGTATCAGCTTTAGCAATATGTATCGGTATATCTGCGCATACAGTTTATGCTGGAGGAATGCCCGATAGTATGCCAAAAGAAAAAATTTCGCCACTAGATGAAGCATTGATGGATATTCAGCGAATCGGGACGAAGGAAAATGCTCCAGTTTCATTAGCTCCAAAAGAAAAATCAGTCGAACCAATCAAAGCGACAAAACCAAAACCAGTTATTAAAGAAACCACACCTATAAAAATAAAAAAACAAGAACCAAAGAAAAAAGCTGTTCCTGATAATCGTATTGTGCAGGTTCAACCAAATTCTTCATTCTTTGGCTTAAGTGTAGGGCTATATGATGGCTTCAGTCATGATAAAGCAGCAATGGCATTTAATCTTGAATACCAACCAGGTGTGAAAATCGCAGGTGTTCTACAACCAATATTCGGGGCAATGATAACAAACCAAGGTACAATATTTGGTTATGGTGGGGTTGGCGTACCATTAGATATCACAGACAAAGTCTTTGTAATGCCATCTGTTGCTGTCGGTAGCTACCATGAAGGCGATGGCTATGATTTAGGACAAAGTTTAGCTTATCGTATAGGTGGTGAACTTGGTTGGAAGCTTGAGAATCAGAGCCGTATTAGCTTGAATGCTCACATTATAACCAATGGCGATTCTTTCGATAAAGAAGACAGAACAGAAGTTATAAGTCTTACCTATACAACACCACTACAAAAATTTAGTAAAACAGGAAGAAATAAGACTGACAAGCGTCCTTATTAGTTTTACTTAGATACATTTAGTTTCATAAGGAATAAAAATTGGATATACCATTATTAATTAGTCAACATGCCGAAATATCTAGCATTGTTAAGCAGATAGAAGATGAAATGCTTACTGATAACCTCATAAATTCTGAGAAAGTTAGAGATTCAATATCTATTTTAATACAAAAAATATCAATACACCTTGCAATAGAAGATAAAACTATATACCCCATGGCAAAGGAATCTAATAACCAAGCCTTAGCACAAATTGCTGGAATATTAGAAAATGAAATATCTAGCCTAGCTAATGATTTTATGGCTTATAATGACAAATGGGCAACCCCAGGTAAAATAGATGAATTACAAACAGAATTCATCAGTGAAACCAAGAATATATTTGCAAGGCTGAAGAAAAGAATAACTCTTGAAGAGGAAGAATTCTATCCCTTGATGCTTAAAATTCTTACGATTTAAAATAATCCTAAGTTCTTAAGATAACTTAAATCCATTGCTTTTGCTATTAAGAGCAGACTTGCTAAATGAACCTTCTTCAATACCACGACCATTGGTATCTTGAAGCGGTCTTGAATTATGCGGATGAGCTTTTTGAAATTTTTCTATTTGTGTTTTAGAAAATTCTATTGGTTTTTCCATGACTACCCACTTAACTCCTTCAGTACAAGGCGGTGTAGTAAGGGATCCTGAGAGCTTATAATATTTAGAATCATCAGGTACCAAATCAGCTGGATTTACTTGTATATCAGAAAAACTTTCTGCAGAACCAGCCTCCTCTGGCATAACATCCCATATTGGTGCGATGCCACTATTCTCTGCTCCCTCTCTAATCATAACACCAATTACCGCCAAATTGCCGTCTTCACCTGTATGAACAAGATGCATTTCCATTGGAAAACGTTCACCATCAACAGTATACTCACTTGGTGTGTGGAAGTGATATTGTAGTAATTCATAATCTTTACCATCTATTGTCAAGCTATTGCCTTCATCAAAGCCTTCTACTTGGATTGTATGGCCATTATTTACAATAGTAAGTGGCGATGAAGAATAATTAATATCAAATGAATCATTACTACCAATATCTGTTGCCGACAAGTTTATGGGTGATTGAAACTTCCCTGTGCTACAGGTATCGCTAAACTCACCCCAATATTCAGGGCCTGTATCACCTTCATAGCTCCAACTATGCTCTGCATGGCTATGATCATGTGTCTCATGAACTTCAGTGCTTTCAATATTAGCAACTTCATTTTCAATTTTATCATAATCAGGAATCATGCCCGCAACACCAAAACTCCCGATAGCTACAGTTAATAAAGCTACGCTCCAATCAAAACGCGTCATCTCTTTTATAACTTTTTGAGCTTTTTCATTGAACTTTAAATCAGGCTTTGAATCAGACATTTAATATACCTCTTATTTTTTTGCACTTACATTTCTAAGTGTACACTTTCTTTTCATAAAAGTCAAATATGCCTGCTTAACCCATTGATTTTAAAGAAATGCAGGTTCAACTAAGAACCTACATTTTATAAAGAATCAACTAAAAGGAATATCCCATTTTTTAGCTCTATTTTTAGCTGATTCTATCGCCTTTGGACTCATTCTATTTGCATTTTCTATTGTTGAAACAATATTATCATTACCTGCTTTTGTTGCAATACTATACGCCGTTTCACCATCATAGTTCTTATGCTCTGCATCTGGTCTGCGACCATTTACAACTAAATCATTTACAAGAAATTCTATAATTTCTTCATGCCCATTCTTCGCAGCTAATATAATAGCTGTGTTCCAAAAACCATCTTCTTGATCTGGGTTGGCTCCCTTATCTGCAAGTGCTTTAAAAACTTCTGTATGACCATTCCATGCAGCAAATAAAAATGCTGTCATATCATCATTGTTTTCTACATCAATAGAAGCTCCATTTTCAATCAGCTGCAACGCTCTCTTTGTATCGCATTGACCTGTTGGTTTCATTGCTTCCTTAAACAATTCACGCCCCATTGCAACTTCTTCACTAACTTCTTCTTTTTCAGAGGATTCATCAAATCTTTTTGCTAAGTCTGACATCATTTCTGCAAGTTTTTCTAACATTTTTACTCTCCTTATAAACTTCTAATATTTTTATTTTATGACTTAAAACTAACTTATGCCACCAAATACATAATACACAATCATAATCAAAAGTCAAGCATTAATTCCATATATTTAATATAAAATATATTTTTCTGGTATATCTTCTTATTTCATCATAGATTAGTCTCTATGAACAAAGGTCAAAACATGCACGACATTGAAGAAAATGACAGCGAAAATGCAGAAGAAAAAACGATTGATGCTGAACAAACAACTAAAAAAAATCATTTTTGGTCACTTTCCAAGAAGAGTTGCTGGCTTATCGGGGAGACACTTGTAGTAGTCGTTGCTCTTGTAATATTGGCTATAGGTTTTACTGGTTGGAGATTGCAACAAGGACCTATGCAACTCAATTTTCTAACGCCTCATTTAGAGCGGGCATTTCATACACACTTTCCGACTTTAAAAGCAACATTGGGTGAGACCTCTTTAATTTGGAGCCAAGAAACTAAATCGTTAAATTTAGATATAAAGAACATAGAACTATATGAGAATAACACACCTATGATGGTTATGTCTCAGACAGCGATAGGGATATCCGCCAAGCAAATGATGTTAGGCAGGCTACGTATAAATAATTTAAGCTTTACAGAGCTTGCTTTCCGTATTCATAAAAAAATAAATGGTGAGTACAGCCTAATGTTAAAAAGTGCTGATAAAAAAGCAACAGAAATCACCTTACCTTTCAAACCGACTGAAGAAAACATTCTAAGTGACTTAAATTTCAGTAATATTGATATATTAAAAAATCTAAATACTGTTCGTTTTAAAAATACAGATATTGTTTTTGAAGACAAAATTAAGAATAACACTTGGCACAGCGCTTCAGCTGATATTTTCTTGGTACGAGGGGAAAGTAGCATTACAGGAAGTATTGAATCCACGCTATACCTAAATGAAGATAAAACATCTAAAACCAAGCTGAATAATAATATATATTATAACATTGATAATAATGAGCTACATTTTACAACTTTTTTTAAAAAACTTAACCCAAAGTCACTGTCAAATAGGTTTCCAGAGTATCCAAATTTAGCTATGCTAAATATTCCATTGTCTGGAAGTATTGATTTCTTTTTTGACGATAGGCTTATGTTGAACAAGGCAAAAGCAGAAATTTACAGCCCTCTAGGGGAAATAAAAGTTGATAACTTCTATCAAGAACCATTGTTAATAAAAGACCTTAGAGCAAAACTAAATTTTGCAGATAAAGATAAGAAAATTACTGTAGAGCAGCTTTTATTTGATTTTGACCAAAATAGTCATGTTGAAATGGTTGGAGTCTTAGATATACCGACTATAGATAGTGATAATGGAAACTTTGTCTCTGATATTATTTTAACTGATTTTCCTATAGACACCTTAGATAGGTATTGGCCGAAGAAATTAGCTGTTAAAGCTCGTAAATGGGTCGTAAAAAATATATCTATAGGAATGGCAGATAAAGCCACCCTTTCGATTGCTGGAGAGTTTGCATTAACAAAAGTCAGTAAAGCACTGAAACTTAGTAAATTAACGAACATGGATGGCGATATTGATTTTCATGATGTTCAAGTACATTACTTAAAAGAAATGCCTTTAATTACAAAAGCTAAAGGACGAGCAACTTATAATGCTACAAACTTCAACATAAACGTTACTAACGCAAAAGTAAAAGATATGGAGATTACATCTGGAGATGTTAAAATTAGCGGTATTGGCACAAAGCCAAAAATTGATATTAAAACTCATGTTGATGGAGACTTTAAAACAGCTCTATTTATTATAAATCAAAAACCATTACAATATGCACAGAAACTTAATTTTAATCTTAATGATGCTACGGGCAATGCATCTACAGATTTGCAACTTTCTTTTCCTCTTAAAAAAGGGCTGGCTATAAAAGATATAAAATTAAAAACAAATGCTACACTAGCAAATATTAATATCCCAAAGTTTATCAATGAAAATGATTTAACAGACGGCTCATTTACACTTGAAGTAGATAATAAAGCTATGCAGCTTAAAGGCGATGGGAAATTAGGTTCTGCTCCAGTTTCATTTACTTGGCAAAATATATTTTCTAAATCTGCTGATTTTTTACACCGCATTGATGGTTTCATTACAGTTTCATCTGAAATAATAAATGATTTTGTTCCACTCAAACCTGAGCAATTACATCTGTCTACAAAAGACATGCCTATTAAATTTACCTATACTCGCTTGCACGGTACAAAAAAAAGCAAATTATTTTTATCGGCTAATTTAAAAGATACAGCTATTTTTATTCCTGCTATTGCCTATAAAAAAGAAAAAAAAGCTTTAGGAAAAGCTAGTTTATTTCTACATATGAATGAACAAAGAAAACCTTATAGAGTGAGCAGTTTGCTGTTAGAACTCCCTGATATTCGGGCAGAAGCTGAAGCTAATTTCAATATAGATAAGAACTCTAATAAAGTGACCTTGCAAAAAGCAGATATTAAGCATTTTTCTATGGGAGAAACTAAATTATCAGCTGAAATAAATATCCCTAAAAATAAAATAGCTCAGATCTCGGTCAAAGGCCCTTATATTGATATGTCCGCCCTTTTTAAAAACAAAAAAAATGAAAGGAAATCTACTAAGAAAAAAATGCCTTTTGAAATGACTATTGACGCTGCCCGCTTATCTTTAAATAAAGGCAGTAACATTGATGAAGTAAAATTATTTATTCGCAAAACAGAATGGGGAAATACCGACCAATTAGAAATTGACGGGATTGCAGGCAGTGGAAAGATTTATTTCCGCTTTTTACCTAAAAATAAAGGTCACAGTCTAGATTTTGAAGCTAATAATGCAGGTGCCGCCCTTGCAGCTTTAGGAATTAGCAAAGCAATACGTGGAGGAACCTTAGTTATTAAGGGTGTTCCCGTAAAAAATGGTGGCATCTACGATG
>JAJFGX010000102.1 GCA_021775895.1 Alphaproteobacteria bacterium
TTCTTGCCCATGTTCCTGATTGTCTTCTTTGGCATATGGCTTAGCGTTACTACTATGATTCGTAGTTTCAGTTATCGCTGAACTATTAGCGGCTTTTTTAAGCGTTTTTAATTCAGGTGCTGCAATAATATCAAGTCCTAAAATATCATGAGGATAGGCAGCGTCCCAGATTCGTTTGATTTTATCTGTATAATGCATAGATACCCAATCACGAATAAATCTAGTGGGAGCTGCAATTTCGACCACTTTTTTCTGTACAGAGCAAACAGAAAGCGGGGCAATCCAATTACGATACTCAGTCTCACCAACTTGCTTTTTTAGAAGCTTTGCTATGTGTTCCCACTTGTTATCAATAGAGAAAATAGCCTTACCAACGGATGAAGATTTCTTAGTGTTTTGTCCAGTATGTTGTTGTGTCTGTTGGTATCCGATGGTCATTGTGCTTATTATCTCCGTTATAAATAATTTATTAAGAGCATAAAAAAGGCACAAAAAATCACTCTTGGGAACTATATAAATAATTCCCCTACAAACTTTTATTTAACTCTTTAACTTTTTTATAGTCTCTTAGGATATGAACTAAGATACACAAATCTTCCCCAAATAGGCAAGAGCAGAAAAGTATAAAAAAGTATAAAAAAGTATAAAAAACGGCTTGACAGTTTGTTTCTCTATTTATGCCTGAGTCTTAATCAATATTTAGTGGTAAATATTATTCTATAACACTAGAGATAAGAAGATCATTTTGCATACAAGCAGCGTATATTGTATTACGCATTAGACATGCAATTGTCATTGGGCCAACACCACCTGGTACAGGAGTAATTGCTCCTGCTATATTCATGACTTCATCTCGACAAACATCACCAACGATTCGTCCATCATCTAGACGGTTGATTCCAACGTCAATTACAACAGCCCCTGCCTTGACCATATCTGCTTTAATCAAGCCAGCACGCCCAGTTGCAACGATTAAAATATCTGCTTGAGAAGTTAGTGCGCCAAGATCTTTGGTTTTTGAATGGGCAATGCTAATAGTGCAATTTTTCTGTAATAGCAATTGTGCCAACGGCCTTCCAACAAGATTAGATGAGCCAACGATAACCGCATGTAATCCTGTAAAGTCATCAATTACACTTTCCATCAGCACTAAACAACCAGATGGGGTACAGGCAACAAGTTTGGGTTCTTTTTGCCAAGATAACATTCCAATATTTAGGCTATGTAGACCATCAACATCTTTTGATGGAGATATTGTTTGTATTAATGGATATGCATCTTGTTTTTCAGGCAAAGGTAATTGCAATAAAATTCCGTGGATAGAATCATCATTATTCCAGCTTGTTATTTTTTCTTGAATTACATCTAATGAAACATCGGCTGGATATAATTGTATTATACTTTTAATGCCAAGTGATTCTGCTTTCTTGCGTTTATGGCGAACATAGATTTCACTAGCTGGATTCCCCTCGACCATTATTACCCCAAGGCAAGGTGTGATATTATTTTCTGTGATTAATTTTTCAGCCGATAGAGCAATCTTGCTTTCAAGGTCTTTAGCAATAGCTTTACCATTAATTATTGTTGCCAGAGGTGATTCTTGTTTCATTAGCTGTGCTTCCATATTAATTTAGATCTCCTTTTAAACATTATAATAAATTGTAAAGCATTCCTTTAATAATATTAATACCGATTAACAAAGCTAGTGGGGATAAGTCCATACCAGCGATGGGGGGAATCACTTTGCGTAGTTTTTCAAAAACGGGAGCCGTAACTAAATTAAGGTAATGGTATAGTTTTTGTACGATAGCATTATGAGTATTCATCACACCAAGCAATACCATCCAATTAACTAAAATAACGGCAATTATTGTGTAGACATAAATATCTAATAGGAAAGTAATAAGCAGAATAAGTGAAGTCATTAGCAACCAAATACCATTTTAATTACACGATAGGTGCATAGTATTCTATTTATTGTATATTTTCAAGTAATTATAAAACCTAATATAAAACTAACGATAACGATTGGCACCGCCACCTTTAAGCTGTTTGACTAATTGAGCTCTAACATTATTGTCTGGAGCTTTCTCCTCTGCTACCTGCTCTGTTTGTTGTGGGCTGGCATATCTAGATAATGTTTCAGTTGTTTCAGTTTCTGCTTGTATTTCTCTTTTTAATGCAGCATCTGCCGCTAGTTTTTCTCTAGCCATATCTGCCCGCATTTTTTCTTGGAAGAGCTGCTCTTGAAATGCTTTTCTTTGTTTGTCTAAGTTATATTCATCTTGTAGTGCTTGTTTTTTAAGCTGTGCCGACAATGACCCATCACAATTTAAGTCTATAGTGGTGTTATATTGAGTATCAGAGCTATCACTTAAGTTTGTACCGCTATCTACATCAATTGTTGAGCGTGCTATTGGTGAACAAATAAGCCCTGCCTCTTCCAATAAAGCTTGTTTTGCTTTCATGTTTTCAATATTTACTGCATTTGCCTCTGCTGCTCTTTCATTCGCACGTTCTGCATTTGCATCAGTTCTGATGTCTTTAAAAGGGGCTACGAAAATATTTTTTGCACCTTCCACAAATTCAGTGCCAGCACTACTCCAAAAACCACCCTCCGCCTGCACATTACCGTTCATTCCACTAAAAAGACTTGCACCAACAAGTGTGCATAGCAATAATTTTCTTACTTTTATACTAATGTCTATATTCTGTGTTTTTACAGTTATATCTGCATCCATTTAATGCACTCCTAAATCTAGTGATTCTTAATACCTATATGCTCCACCCCTTAACTGATTAACCAAGTTTGACCTAACATCATTACTGCTACTGTCATGGCTTCCACTTGGTTGTTGCTGGTATTTAGATGTTGGTTGAGCAGTGCTTTGTTCCAGCTCTTGTAGAGCTTGGTTATAATAATGACTTGATTCTGCTGCAGCTCGTGCTCGCTGTTTATCCATTTGTTGTTGTTCAT
>JAJFGX010000103.1 GCA_021775895.1 Alphaproteobacteria bacterium
ACCAACAGTCATGTTTGAAACACGAATAGTTGGCTGACCACAACCAACAGTGACTGAGTGTCCACTTTTTCCACACATACCAGCTGCTTTTTCTATTTCAAGATCATCACCAACCATAGTAATTGACTCAATTACTTCAAGCCCTTTACCTGTTAATGTTGCGCCTTTTACAGGCTCGCAAATTTTACCGTCACGAATAATATATGCCAGATTAGCGACCATATTAAATTGACCAGAGACAATATCAACCTGCCCACCACCCATATCAGATATATATAATCCATTCTTAACCGACTTAATAATGTCTTCAGGCTTATGTTGACCATTAGCAAAATAAGTATTCGTCATACGTGGCATAGGCATATGCATATAGCTCTCACGTCGTCCATTACCAGTTGATTCAACGCCCATACTTAAGGCGGTTTGCTTATCATGAAGATAGCCTTTTAGCACACCATTTTCTACTAGAACATTTTTCTGTGTTGGCGTTCCTTCATCATCAAAATGTAGACTACCACGTTCTCCGACCATATCACCTTGATCAATTATTGTAACCTCTGGCGCTGCGATTTGTTGCCCAACTTTTCCACTATATACTGAAATACCATCAGCATTAAAATCGCCCTCTAAACCATGACCAACAGCTTCATGCAACAACACAGCTGACCAACCATTAGACAATACTACATCCATCACTCCTGCGGGTGCTTCCTCTGCAATCATTAAATCTTGAGCCTGTTTAATTGCTTTCTGCACCGCACCTTTATAAGCAGACTGATTAAATACATCTTTGCAACTAACAGCTCCTCCGATAACTCCTTGACCAATTCCTTTTTTCCCATCAGCATCTTCTACCGTAATTGCAACATGCAATGAGCTTTTAGGTCGATCATCAATAAGACTTTCACCATCAGCATTAATAACATGCACTGCCTTACGTAGTGATTTATAGCTAAGTTGAATATTTGTTATATCAAGGTCAAGATTTAGGCTTTTAATATGCTCTTCTATTTCATCTATCTTAGCTACTTTTTCAACTAGCTCCATATCACTCATTGGATTTGCTGATGAATATAACTTTGGTTTTTCTTTACTAGAAGAATCAGTCTTCATAAGAGAATCATACTTATTTGAAACTGCATCTGATAATAACTGCCAGAAAAATAAGCTAGAATCAGCATTATCATCTGTAGATGGTTTATCTTTATTTAGAATTTGTCTAGATTCTTTGATAACCTTACGCAATGACTTTTCATTAAAAATATTTGAGTAAGAATACCCAGTATTAGTACCTTTCCCAACTCTAAACCCAAAACCAGAGCTACTATTTCCTACAGAAGTCGAGGTATAGACACCATCGTTTTTAGTTAAAGCTTCAGTCTCTGTAATCTCTTGATAAAATTCACCGTAGTCAGTACCAGCCAGCCCTTCTTTGACTATTTCATGTAAACTGTCCTCAGTTAAATCTGATCCTTTTAAAAATTCTGTTAGAGTTGTGGATTCATTATTCTCTGGGTTCACTGGATTCACTGGCTTTTCACTCATTGACTTTCCTTTTTTACAACAGATTTTAATTTATATTTGATTAACCTACTTCCTTTACGTAATAAAGTAAAGCGGAAAAATAACTAATTGATTTTTAATGAAAAAATGGTGAAATATAATTTTTCTATGATTGCCCTAAAACGAATTTTCTTTTTAAATTTTGTAAAACACCATAATTGAGCAACCCCTCATGAGTTAATCTGCCAACAATAATTCCTGGGTGTATATTTATATCCCTTGCAAAACCTTGAATGCTTTGCTTTGTAAATTTATAGTTTTTTATAAATTTCTGATACTCCCTTTTAGGTATTAAAAAGTCTCTTGCCCATTGATTAGCTTCCATCTCTTCTGCGGAATCTACACCTGATGTTTTTTCAATATCAATATATGTTGTTTTTTTATGATGTAACAATATATGTGCAGCTTCATGAAAAAAAGAAAACCAAAAGTGATCATTTGTTCCAAAACGTAAGCTGAGTGTTATGGCAGCCTTGTCTTTTGCCACCCATCTTGCTGTGCCACTTATAGGCAATTTTGGAAAACTTTCTAGAGTACATAAAGATACGCCAGCTTCATTACAAAGCTGAACCATTTCCTTGTAAAATTTATTCGCAGGCCATGTTGTCATGTCTCTTATTTTTGTTAGATTTTCTTCAAATTTTAATTTTGAATATGGAGAACATCTTTGCTCTTCGGCACAATTATCACTTAAACGTAACCAAATAGAAAGAGCTTCTGGGGATAATTCAAATCCATCTTGTTTTTTGAAACTTAGTTCAACTTTTTGATAGAAAATTTTTTCTGCCCAAGCTTCTACAGATGCTACACCCAAAAAACGTAGTAAATTGTCAACTGTATTTGGACAAACTCTTTTATCTTCAACAATGCCCATTTTTCTTAATTGAGTTAATGGAAATTTCTTTGCCCAGTCAATGTGTGTTTTTAAAGACTTTTGTTGTTTACCCTCTTCTATAAAAAGACGATATTCACTTTCGGTACGCATCCATATATATGCCTTTAAACCAAGAACTCTTTCGAAAATCAAAGCCGTTTTTGATGTTATAGGGGCATGACCAGAAATTATCTCACTTACATGTTTTGGCGAAATTCCGCAACGCCTAGAAAAATCTACTTGAGTTAAGTGCTGAGCTTCCAAATACTCTTCTAACACCCACCCTGGAGGAATAGCGTAATCTGGCTTATATGTGTTTGTATTCTCAATCATTCTCTCTCTCCTATCGATGCTTAGTGGTAAACGTTTCCGATTTCCAATATCTTGATAGCGGTTATCTCCTTAAGCACAATTTCTTTTTTATCTGAAACTGGTATAAATATAATTCTTTCTTTGCTCCCCATGTCTACGGCCCATTGTTCTCTAAATGAGCCTGATAGCTTGTGTCTCCTGCAAGGAGGCGTAGCTGGTACATCTTCTAAACAATTAGCTTTTCTTAGTATATTCATGGACACCGTGGCTTTCCTTGCCACAGAAACACCATATATTTTTTGTAGCTTTTTACTACTGTTGCACAGTTCTTCAAGCTTCTTACTTTTAAATACTATATCCATTTTATCAAAAAATCATTACCAAATAGGTAATTTTACCTTTTTTCTTTTAATCTAGTTGAAAAATATGAAGTGTCAACTATTTTTATATAGTCTTGTACCATTTCTATTTAAAAATAACTTGGGGCTGACACCTAATAA
>JAJFGX010000104.1 GCA_021775895.1 Alphaproteobacteria bacterium
GAATAGCGCCAACAACCCCAGCCCCAAAACCTATGACCATTGCTTTATCTGAGCTCATCATTCTCTCCCCAGTATTTATCCATAGGCCTATGCTCCTGTTGTTTAAATTTTGTCCCTTTGGGTAAATCATCAGGAATAGGCGTAATATCTTCATTATTGAATTTATAAACTGTTTTTATGCAAGTATTCTTAACTTCCAGCTCCCCATTTCTCTCTTGCTTCTCGTATTCCACAAGGATTGTAAGGACATCATCATCTTTCGTTTCTTTTAATGGGTATTTACCGTTTAAGAGACCTGCCCTAAAAGATTTATCTCTCATATGTGCACTGATTTTTGTTTTTGTTACTCTATCCTCTAGAACCCATTTTGTGTCTTTCGGAACATTTACAGGAGAAACAAGCACAGCATCATAAATATGAAAGTCAGATTCAACCGGACGAATGATGTCTTTAGAAATATGATATAAAAAACGATTTCTTGGAACGGAAAAATTATATGTATTATCAAACCCTATAGCTTTTATTAATTCACTATTCCAACACATTTGATAAAAGTCTGACTTAGCTTTAATAGCTTTATCTAAATTAACTTCAAGAGGAATCTTTCTTTTTAAGTCTTCATTCTCAACTTTATATATACCAATAATCAAATCATGAATAAGTTCACCTATATTTTTTGATGTTTCATAGTGTTGCATCTCTTTACCAGTTATTCCATGAACAGCTCCTTTAAAAGTGTCTGTTTCTGTAAAACTGACAAGCCCACCCAGTACGCCTAATGTAATAATAGTATTCTTAGCAGCCTTTTTAATGCCTGTAATTTTCAATCCATTAATACTTAAAAAACCACCATTTTCATGAGGGAATACAAGAAGTTCACAATCCAGTCTCCCCTCAAACAAACGTTTATTAATTTCATTTAAAATGTTGTTTAGAGATTTTACAGTAATCAAATAACTGTCCGCAGGTAAAAAATGCTCCGCAGTATCAAAATGCATTAATAATTGAGAGGAATCAAAAGTTTCAGACCCAAAATTCTTTAAAATTTGAGGAGAATTAAAAGTTTCAGATTCAGACCCCATACCCAAGCCCCCCAAGGTTCTTTTTGATTTCGTCTTCTAGGCGATCACTTTCTGCAAACTGAGTTTTAAGCTGCGCTGTTAAACGCGCCATTTTCTCAGCAAAAGGCTCGCTATCTTCCTCTTGATCTGCCGCTCCGACATAGCGCCCCGGAGTGAGAACAAAATCATGCTTTTTCATGTCTTCTAATGTCGCAGAATAGCAAAATCCAGCTAGATCTTCGTAACCTTCCCCCATTTGCCATGCATGGAAAGTATCGGCCAATTTCTTTATATCTTCTGATTTAAAATCACGTAGCACGCGATCTTTCATATATCCTAAATTACGAGCATCAATAAATAACGTCTCACCGCTACGATTACGTTTTTCCTTATCAAGTCTTAGGCCATTCTTTTTATCTTTAGTCAAAAACCAAATACAAGCGGGAATTTGAGTGTTTGTGAAAAGCTGACCCGGCAAAGCAACCATACATTCCACCATATCTTCCTCAATAAGCTTTTGCCGTATTGCACCTTCATTATTGGTATTAGAGCTCATAGAACCATTAGCAAGAAGCAAAGCCATAGAACCAGTTGGTGCGAGATGATAGAGCATATGCTGTATCCAGCCAAAGTTAGCGTTGCCTTCTGGTGGAGTGCCATATTTCCATCTTGCATCCCCTTCTAATTTACCATGCCACCAATCCTTAATATTAAATGGTGGATTTGCCATCACGTAATCAGCACGTAAATCTGGGTGCTGATCATCCAAGAATGAATCACCGTTCTTTTTACCAAAATTAAAATCCAATCCACGAATAACCATGTTCATGGCGGCTAGTTTCCATGTAGTTGGGTTGGCCTCTTGTCCATAAATAGAAATCTTCTTCCTCTGCTCAGCGGCATTATAATGCTGTTCCTTTGCATGGGATTCAATGAAACGATCACTAGAAACAAAGAAACCACCTGTTCCCATAGCAGGATCATAGACACGCCCTTCATAAGGTTCTAACATCTCTACAAATAAGGTTACGATACTTTTAGGGGTATAGTATTGCCCCCCTTGCTTACCTTCTGCCAAGGCAAATTGCCCAAGAAAATATTCATACACATGACCAAGAATATCCTTACTGTGTAAGCTCAAACGTTCGCCATTATATTCTGCCTTACTGAAACTGGTATCAGAGAAGGTATTGATTAGACCTGTCAGCTTATCATTTTCAAGCTGGTATTGGCTGATACTATTCAGAATACCTTTTAATTTAGGATTTTCTTTTTCAATTTCATCAAGTGCATTATCAACAAGCCATGAGATAGAACGAAGTTTTATATCGTTTCCCTTGCTGTCTTGCCAAAGTACATCCCCTATCGGCAAAGCTGCTGTTTCTTTAAGGTATGTCCATCTAGCATGTTTTGGCACCCATATAACATTTGCTTCTTGGTAATACTCGATAAGTTCCAGTTCAGACTGAATAGCTTCTTCATATTCCATATCGCTATCATAGTCATCTCTAGGTAGATAATAGATATTGTCTTCTTTATCATCTTTGAACAGCTCAAGTAATTTTTCTTGGCGTTCTTCAAAGGCATCGGAAACATATTTCAAGAAGATAAGACCAAGCACAATATGCTTATAATTTGCAGCATCTAAACTAGATCTCAGCTTATCTGCCGCTTTCCAAAGCTTTGCATCTAATTCATTCAGAAATTTTTGCTCTTTATCCATAGTTTCACAGCCTTAATTATATTTTTAAAATTAAACTTAAAATAGCATGATAATACTTTGAAAACAATTTAATATCTAAGGGGTTTATATATAGGCTTATGAAGCCCTGTATATCAAGTTCTGTCCTGCAACTGTGGTTTCGGTATAATCAAATTCAAGGTCACGAGCGATTGCATCGTAATCGATATAATATTGTAGGTTTTGTGGAATATCTCCGAATAGTCCATCTTCAACAAATTGTTCGGCAAGCTCTTTCATGTTGTCTAAACTTTCATAAATTTCTAGATCAAAATCATCTGGGGAGTTGTCAGCAAAGTCAAAACTGTAACCGCATTCTCCGATTGCTATTATTATTTTGGTTTTTTGATCTGTATCCCATTCTTCTGCTTTATCGAAGAAGTCTGTGAAGTTTGCTTGATTTATATCTAAGGCTTTAAATAATTGTGCATCTATCAAATCGCCATCGATAAATTGAATTTCAAATTCCTCTACTTGCTCGCCGTAATCATTGCGGCAGTTATCATGTTTATTTGAATAGTCATCTGTATTATCAAAATAAAATCCTGTTGCTGAAATATCATAAGATAAACTTTTATAAAAAGTCCTAAATGGACTGTTTATAAATGGTTATCACTGAATATCTTAATGAAATCAAGCCAAGTAATTGGCGTAGATTGAGTTTAGATGCAAGTGAGGAGTAAAGTTTAATCATTTTATTTACTCCTTTTTATCTTAACCGCGCCCATAGCGCCATCTTATACCCAAAGGGCACAAGTGGCCACGGATAGACGGGAGTAAAACCTGTTAATGCATCTTCTTGAGACCACAATGTAATGAAGGACGGCAAGAGTTATCTGTTTCTTGATTTTCGCGAGGAAAGACGGATACGTCTGGGGAAGAAACCGTAACTCAGCCGTTGCACGGAATAGGTACTGCCGTCACGTTCGCCATTTTTAGACGAGTATGGAGTGTGGTTATAGAAAGAGTAATTTATATGATAGTTTTTAATTCGCTCAATCTTTTTTAGGATGCTCAAACCCGATGGGATTTTTCTTTGATAGTTCTGACGGCTGTAATAAACCGTTGACCAATTCAAACAGATAAGCAATTCGTTGATCGTGCAAATTTATTTTATCGGCAAGATCTTTATGAGTTGCAAGAACTTTACGAATATGGACGAATGCACGCATTATAGCGATATTCACTTCAATAGCACGTTTACTACGTAATACTCCAGATAGCATAGCAATGCCTTCTTGGGTAAAAACACGAGGCAAAAATCTAGGGTCACGATGCTTTTGTGAACCGGTCACAAATTGTGACTGGTTTAAAATATCAACTTCCTCAGCAGTTAAACGAAACATAAAATCTTCAGGAAAACGATCAATATTACGAGTTACAGCTTGATTTAATGCCTTAGTGGTAACGCCATAAAGCTCCGCCAATATATAATCTGATATTACCTTGTGACCACGTATTATTACAATACGGTTTTCAATTGTCTCTATTGGAATGATTTGTTGATCTTTACTCATCGTATTTTATTGCATGGTTGCAATAGGCGGTCAACAATAATTTCTAATAGTAAGGTATTCATTATCACGTTAGCCATTTTTAGACAGAGCATGGAGTGTGGCAAAAACCTTACGGATATGAGTAAATATACGCATGCTAGCAATCAGCGCCCCATGTGCATCAGCATATGATCATTGACCTTTTTTATATATTTTAGTAGCTTAAATTAACAGCATAAAGGCAAAATGAACCAATGAGATTATATTTATGAAAGACCATCTTGAATATACTAAAATGTTTGATTTATGTGGAAAGTATAGTAGAAGTAATGGTTGGCATTTTGAATGTAAACGTAAAAATCAAACATCTAACGAACTCGGCTTTTTATTTGAAAAACCGATCTTTTTTGAAAAACTAGATGATGTTCATAATTATATTATAAAAGAAACATCTATAGATTCTAAAAATTTATCTCTCAATTTATTTATCAATTATAAATCACATGGAATTACTATTAGAAAATATAGGGATGAATCATTCTATGCTATGATTTGTCATTTTAATAAATTACAAGAAAAAATCTTAAATAAATTACAAATTATAAAAAATGGACAAATTGATGTCAGCTCTTATGTTTCTTCAGTAAATGATTGCTCTAATTTTGAAGAAGCATATAAACGTGTGATACATTGTTTAGAAACGTCTCCACAACCTTCGTTTATAAAACATATACTACAAGAGAATAGATTCTGGGCTTTTGTGTCTTGGATAGTAGGGCTTTTAATGTTCTTAGCATTAATGATATCTTTCATTAGACTTGATATTGATGAAACATTCTTAACTAACTTCACTCCCTTTTTATCGCTGTTCATAGGCGCATGTTGTGGTATGGCACTATATGATATTAAGACTAATCAATCTAAGGAACTGACAAAAATATATAGAGTTTTCTTTAAAACACAGAAAACCAAGGCTTTACTTGGAGTATTGGAAGAGGCTCGTTACGAATTCAAGCAGAAGAAAATTAGGACATTTGAGGGAATTTATCAAAGAATTAAAAAAATGGTTCTTACTCAAAAAGAACCAACTAATGAAGATATGTCGCCAAGATCTGCTATCTATAATATTATAGCTTCCTTAACTTATGAGCATATAAATAGTGGGCAAAATCATATGTATAGAGGGGTAATTAACCCTATGGGCTCGGGTAAAGATTATATTGTTATTTATAATTTTGCTATTGATGAACTCATGCGACTAGGAGAATTATCCAAAGAAGAAGCTAATAAATGTAAGTCTGTATTGAAGAATAATATACAAGCAGTAGGATAATTGTGCCGACACGATTATTGATAACGGCCTTGATGAAACTTTTTGGATTTCCCTTGCTCTCGTCAAAACGTGGCTATGCATGAAGATAAGCCAGCATAAGTTCTTGTTGCAAATCTTCAAAATCACTAAGGATTTTGAAGATTAATATAAAAGCTCTTACTATTTAATAATACTTAGGAGTATTAAAATATACTCCTTGATCTGTATGAAATACCGCCCCATCCAATCGGCGTACGGTTGGTCTTAATGAAATTATCATGGTTTTTAGGAGCTCGAAGGCTCCTAAATATATGGGGATTAATACGTGATAACCTAAGTATTAATGGGGAGAGATAAATCTCCTCAAACGAGTTGCGAATGATGGGTTGTGTATAAATGATACACTACACGTCCTCGTATATATTTCACTTGCGTACTCGCAAAGTCTCGTCCTTGTGAAATATAACTCGATGTAATTTCCGTTAAAAAATACGTTGTATTTTTGAATGAAAATTTTTGCTTTTGGGGATGCAACGGGGATAGGCACTAAACCCCTTGCCAAGTGGTATTTTGTTAAGAAGTTGTTAAACTTTGTACTACAATACACATCTTGCATACGATAGGAAGAACGTCAGATTTAAGTGATTCTTAGCGTTTTTATGAATTTATTAGACCAAAATATCAGGCTATTTTTCATTATTTTCAGCTTTAATTATAGATCGTGAATCTTCATCTGACCAAAGCAAACGCTCTAATTTACCATTTACCAAAGTCTTGGGCTTTTTACGGATAATACCATCCGTCTTATGAAGTCTACTATCCTTACAACCATCTTTTTCTATTATCTCAGATGCAATAACTTTGATATGAACAAAGTCCTTATCAATCTCAGTTACCTGCCCCGTAACCTGTTGTTTTCCAATAAGAACATTGCGTGCTTTCTTACCACGTCCTCGTTTTTTCTCTGACCATATAGCCTCTGTCCAGCGCACAACATCAGCCTTCATAAAGTCTGTAGTTGCAGGTAGCCATGTAGTTTCTTCGTTCATCTTAAAATCCTTTTCTTCTATCACTTTAACGATTTTAAATGGTTAAAGATAGCTTATTTACTAGTCTTGAAAACGCCTAAAATCAGACGTTTTTGGCTTCTCTGGCTTCGACAGACATCTGTGTTATATGGTAAAATAGAGAGATAGGGGAAATTAATGTCTAAAAATGGAAAGTATCCACCACCATATTCACTGCGTTTAACGTTTGAGGAACGTCAAAGGCTTGACCACGATGCTGGCAATATGCCGATTAGTGCCTATATCAGAGAGCGGTTATTTGATAAGCCATCACCTCGACGTCGCTATAATCGTCCATCAAAAGATCAAGAATTATTCAGAGAATTGTTAAAAGAGCTTGCAGATACAAAAATCTCTAACAATCTAAATCAACTAGCAAAAGCCAGCAATGAAGGCAGGTTAAAATTAGAGCCTAACACGCAAGAAAAGCTAGATGAAGCATGCGATGCTATGCGTGAAATTAGGCAAGAGATACTTCGTAAAGCGGGATTGAAAACTCCAAGTGGCGGTGCCACATGATCCTTAAAGCATCACAACGCAAAGGTGGCAAAAATCTCGCAGAGCATTTAATGCGTGGCGACACCAATGAGCACGTCACTGTGCATGAGGTTAGTGGATTTATCAGCGATGATATTGCTGAAGCATTTCAAGAAGCTCAAGCCCTTGCGATGGGTACTCATTGCTCGCAATATTTGTTTTCCCTCAGCCTTAATCCTCCAGAATTAGAAAATGTAAGTATTGCGGATTTTGAAGCGGCCATTGCCGAAATTGAAAAGTCGTTAGGGCTTGTCGGGCAGGCTCGAGTAATTGTCTTTCATGAGAAGAACGGACGCAGACATTGCCACTGTGTTTGGTCAAGAATTTATCACAATGGCGATAAATTCAAAGCCATTAATATGGCGCACTTTAAACGCAAACTAAACACGATTGCCAAAGAGCTATTTTTAAAGCATGGCTGGAAATTGCCTAAAGGATTTACCAAAACCGCCGATAAAACCAATTATACACTTGCAGAATGGCAACAAGCCGAACGCTTAAAAGATGATCCAACATTGTTGAAGAATTTCTTTAAAAATTGTTGGGAGCAATCAGACAGTAAACAGAGCTTTGCAACCGTCTTACAAGAAAGCGGTTATTATCTGGCTAAAGGTGATAGACGTGGCTATGTTGCAGTTGATTATCAAGGTGAAGTTTATTCTCTAAGTCGTTGGTTAAACGTAAAAACCAAAGAACTTAAAGCCAAGCTTGGCGATCATCAAGACTTGCCCTCTGCCAATCAAGCAAGAGAGTTTGCTGAAAGCCGTATGACGGATGCCATGAAGCAATATCTAGCAGAAAAAAGGGTGCAAGCCAAAGAACGGCGAGCACCGCTAGTGCAGGAATTGCGAGAGTTAGTTAAACATCAACGCCAGCAACGCCAAGACCTACTTGAACGGCAACAACAGCGTGATGTAACAGAGCGTAAAGATCGTTTATCACAATTTCGAAGTGGCCTCAGTGGTATATGGGATTTAGTCACGGGTAAAACCAGCAAAATCATCGAGCAAAATGCCGAAGCTATAGAGTTAAACCAAGCCCGAGATCAGGCAGAAATGCATGAAATGGTGCAAAAACATCTCGCCGAAAGCCGAGAGTTACACAAAACTATTAAATTCTACAAAACTCAAGAACAGCAAGAAGAATGGCGATTAAAACGACAGATTGCGGCACATGTAAATGAAGCAACTGAGCCAGAGCGACACATCAGGCAAGACAATATCTCCGATAAACTCATTGCCCTTGAGAGCGGTATCACTGCAATGTCTGCGGATATTATCGCACTGCAAGGATCATTAGATAATGCAATGTTGTCCGAAGATATGAAAGCAAAGATTAGAAACCTAATTGAACAGGCTAAAGATATTGTTTTATTTAAGAAAATCAAAGAGAAACAAGAAAAGTCCAATTTAAAAACTAAAGAAGAAGACCTGCTTAAAACTCAACAAAAACTGTTTCATACAATGCAGCAGTATGAAGCACTTAAACAACAGCAGGCAGAACAACAAAGAGTAATAGCCTTTAACAGAGCATTTTATGCTCATATACAGGCAGTGCCGTATAATTTAAACGGCGTACCTATGCACAAAATTAAAATTGTAGATAAACCATTAGATACAAAAGCATTCAAACAAAAAATCCAGTATCAAAGCACGGATACCCTCTTACGTAACATCAAAACAAAACCACCGAAGAAACAAGTGGTAAACGCCGCAGATTTGGCAAAGTCCACTGCCAGCATCTCCGAAATCCTGAAGCGTGCTAAAATTAAAGACACTCCTCCTCCAAAAACTGAACAACATAAAACTTCTAAACTTAAACCATCTGTGTGATAATTTTGAGCAAGTGTGGCGTTACTCGATTGCCGGCTGAGCAAACGGTTGTATTTACATTAAATATACTATACAGTGCATTATTATAGCATAAATTAGGATGAAAAATGAAAAATTTAATTAAAATATTGATGTTTAGTTGTTTGTTTTTATTGGTGAGTTCAACATATGCTCTTGCTTATGATCCACCATCAGGTGCTTGTAAAGATATTTATGCCTCTAGTAACAAAAAAGATGTGCGGAATAATTTAAAGAACTTTGATGTTATTTTTATCGGTGAACTTGTTGATGCTTTTTATTTAGATAAAAATACCGATAAAAAACATGGCAGTGATAAATATTATAATCATAAACGTAAAAATGAAAACTTTCATTTATCCTTTAAAGTTGATGAAATGTTTAAAAATAAATCATCTCAAGATATTTCAAATAGTGAAACTATAAAATTATTCTCTGGTTCAGCAGGTGGTGAATGGACTGAAATGGGTGGCTGGATAAAAGGTACATGCAGGGATACTATCGGTTATGCTAGCAAAGGAAAAAAAGTTTTGATTTTTGCAAAAAAAGAAAAAGGTCAACAATTTCCTGTAGTTTGGAGAGTTTCTTTTTTAAAAGACATGAATACAGATTTTTATAAAAATTTGAAAAAAGAATCTGACCTTGTTTTTGTTGGTAATGTAATAAAAGAAAAATGGGATGGTACAATGGATAAATTTTTAGCTGGAAACAAGCTTACTATTTCAAAGGTGATAAAATCAGATAACCTTTTTAATCTTTTAAGGATTTATCTGTTACATGATAATCGTAATTTAAAAACGTCCTACTATAAGGAAAACAATGCAGATTATATAGTATATGCAAGTAAACAAGAAGCTAACTCTAAATATTTAGAAAAAGGTTCATCTTATAAAGCTAAGCATATTGAACTATATTTAGACAAAGAAATAATTATGTTACGAGAACTATCTAAAACACTTATACAGAAATGGAATGAATTATAGGATTAAATATAGCAAATGTGTCAGTAAAAATTAAAGAACTACTTAAATGGAATTCTATAGACCCTACTAATACTGCGAATAAAACAGGAATTGATGGAGCTTTTTCGTGGACGGGTCAAACAGGTCAAACTGATCAAGTTACTTACAGTCTGAACACTGCTCTTATATTTTTCTCCGACGATAGTTTACTACTTTCTAACACGGATGCATCTATAAATGGAATACCATCTTCAACAGAGATTGTATCTTTTGCTGGTAATGGCACAACTGTTCCTGATTATTCGTCTTCTATAATTGATGCTCATACACAAATCAGCAATGTATCTGGTTTATCCTTTGTTTTACATGATGGGGCATCTGCTTTTGCAAATGGTATTACATATGCAAGAGGACATGTAGAATTTTCAACAAGTTCTAGCTCAGGAATTGCAAATTTTTTAGTTGAAAGTGACACAGTTCAAAAAGGAGATGTTTATGTTTCAACTGACCCATTAAAAGAAGTTAATAGTTTTAACCCTGATGATAAAGGATTTCATGTTTTAATGCATGAAACATTACATATTTCTGGTCTTAGCCATCCATCAGATGAAGATGTTACAGGTAGCAACCCATTGAATGCTGAATTTAATAACCTTGAAACTATTATGTCTAAAAATATTTTCGTAGATGATGTTATTTTGTCATCTGGTTTTGCTGTTCCTGCAACTTTTGATATTTCTAAAATTTATCAATCCACGCTTGGAATTTATGATATTGCAACAATGCAGTTCCTATACGGTGCAAATAATACTCATAATAATGGAGACACAACGTATACTATTGGTCATGCAACGTTTGATAATACGCCATATGCTATTAATATTAGCGATACTATAAAAGGCTCATCTTCTCTTGAAGGACGTATTGTTACAATTTGGGATGCTGGCGGAAATGATACTCTAAAAGTGGCTGATGGAACGACTGCAAATGCTCAACTTGATTTACGTTCTGGGGAATTCACAAAAGCCGATTACCTTGCATTGAAGTCTTCTTTTATGACCGATACATCAATTCTAGCACATTACGCACAAACAGGTGTTGTAAATCCTTATAAGTTTGAAGAAACCAATGATCTTGGCATAGCTATACTTGAAAATGCAGGAGTATATTATTCTCAAGTTGGAGCAAATATAGTTATGAATGCTTTGCCCAATGGTGATGGTGGAAAGCTTGAAAATGCAATTGGTGGTGATGGCAATGATACCATTTTTGGTAATGAGCTTGATAATAATTTAGACGGCGGTCTTGGTCATGATGCGGTTTTTGGTGGCTCAGGCGATGATGTTCTAATCGGTGGAGCTGGTGATGATTTGCTGAATGGCGGTGTTGGCACTGATAAGGCTGATTATTTAACTGATACCAGTGGCATAATATATAACCAGAGTTTCGGCACGGTTAGAGATGGTTTTGGTGACACGGATACTTTGGTTGGGATTGAGAAAATCGCAGGCTCTAATTTTAATGATATATTCACCGTGGATGTTCCAACCACTTCATTGGTCTGGTCGGAGGTTCATGTTGATGGCAATGACGGCACGGATACGCTCAATTACACGGGAGCAGCACAGGTCATAAATGACCTAAACGGACATAGAATAGTCGACGTGTTCTTTCAGAGTTTTGCCCATACATATAGCGGTATTGAAAATGTAAATGTCTCTAATTATACAGTTTTATTGCCAGAATATAATAAAAATCTGGTCGCCTCAGATTTTGTTGATGCGAGCAATCCAAACTTCAAAGTTGATTACTCTGCGGCTGATGCTGCAATTACGATTGATGATACAGGGCTAGTGTCATTGGCTGGAGGCATTACACATGATTTGTCCAGTCATTTGCAAGAAGTTCGAGGCTCAAACCATGGCGATACTATCAATATTAATACATTCACTGGCCTAACCATCACTGGCGGTCAGGGCGATGATACGGTTAATTACAATAGTTTCTTCGGCAGCTATACCTATACAGGCGGTATGGATACGGTGATTGCTGGCTCGGGCAGTGCTATCGGTGGAGCTGGTCTTTTAGTAATGATTGAGGCTAATTATAAGTTTAGTGATTTAGCATTTTCTTTCTCAAATATCGATGAGGGCTTTGATGGATTAGGGTTTCAAGGAAGCGGAAACTATCAAAAATTTGACATGACCGTTGATTTTGGTACAGGAACTAATGATCGCTTAACCTTGCAAGGGGTTGAGATTTTGCAAACTCCTAGTAATCCAACTACTGATATCTTTTTTAACAATGGTATAATTAACATTACTGATGCGTCTGTGGGTGGTGTTTCTTTTATGTCCTTTACAGGACAAGATGCTTATCCGACACAAATAAATGGCTCGATGGGAGATGACGTATTTATCGCACAAAATGCAGTTAATCAAACAGTTTATGCTGGTATGGGGAATGATCATTTTATTGATGGTGGGATTGGTTTTCAAATATATAGAGGTGGGCTTGATTATGATATTCTTGATTATTCAGCCAGCACTGATAGCTATACAGTTGATTTTCATCAAGGGCCAACTACACCTGCTGGACGCTTGAATAATGCAGATAATTCCAATATAGATTCCTTTAGTGATGTTGAAGAAATTAGGACAGGTTCGGGAAATGATGTATTTTCTTCTAGCTTCCATGATCGAGTTATTAGTGGCGGTCTTGGAAATGATACCTATACATTTAAAGCAGATGGCAGTAGCGATACAATTATTGATGCAGGTGATATTGATGCTATCAATGTGATATCTGGATTGATGCTTAATGATCTTTCTTTCGCCCGTGTTGATGATAATCTTGTCGTTACAGCTTTGGATAGTAAGTTAACTATTCAAAATCATTTTACCGCAGGTGGTACTAATGCGATTGAGAATTTAATATTCTCCGACGGAAGTATTGTAGATCTTGTAACTCTTACCAGTAATCTTACAGACTCTAATGTTTTAACTGGAACAATTAATGATGATGTTCTTATTGGTGCATCGGCTAATGAGACTATATTTGGGCTTGCAGGCAATGATATTATTACTGGCAATGGAGGTGACGATACTCTTGTTGGCGGATTGGGTGATGATACGTATGTTTTTGGTGCAGGAGATGGTTTTGACACTATACAAGACATTGACGGCAATAATATCTTGAAAATTGAAGGCAACCTTGACCCTGCGGATTTTACTTACTTGCAAGTTGGCAATGATCTACAGATTAATATTGCTAGTGGTGTGACTATTATTAACTACTTCACAGAGCCTAACACTATCAAAACCATTGAGCTTGATAGTGGTGCTCAATTTAATATAGATACTTTAATTGCAATTAGTAATAATACAGCCCCAGATGCAGTTGATGATAGCTTTACAACCGAAGAAGATACAGCTTTAAACGGTAATGTGTTGTTAAATGATAGTGATATTGACGGCGATACATTAACTGTCACTGCTTCAACTCTGACTACTGTGAATGGTGCCACCGTTGATATTTTGGCTAATGGAGATTTTACTTATACGCCAGTTGCTAACTTTAATGGCTCAGACAGCTTCGAATATACGGTTAATGATGGCAATGGCGGTTCAAGTACCGCTTTAGTGACAGTTGAAGTTACACCTGCTCCAAAAAACCTTATAGAAGGCACTGACAGTACCGATTTTATTTTTGGTACCTCAGAGTCTGATAGTATATTAGGGCTTGCTGGTGGCGACTACATCTTCGGTCTAGATGGCGACGATGATATTTTAGCAGGAGTTGGCAGAGATAAAGTTTTTGCAGGCTCAGGTGATGACACTATTTCTGGTGGAGCAGATAAGGATTATTTATTTGGCAATGCTGGTGACGACCTGATTAATGGTGATGAGGGTAATGATTATATCTATGGAGGCTGGGGCAATGATGAGTTGCATGGCGGAATTGGAGATGACTATTTAACTGGCAATAGTGGAGCTGACGATTTACTTGGCAATGTAGGTAATGATATTCTCCGAGGTGGCTCAGGTAATGACCACTTAGACGGCGGTGTAGGCAGTGATTATCTAGTTGGTGGTTATGGAGATGACCTTTTGGCTGGTGGATTAAGTGATGATATCATTTGGGGAGGCAATGGTTCAGATACTTTCAGCTTTAGCGATACAGACTCTGTGGATACGATTAAAGACTTTAGCACCTATCAGGGCGATAAAATTATGCTTGATGATGTTTTGTCTGGTTACGACCCACTAACCGATGCCTTATCAGATTTTGTTAATTTAACAGAAAGCTCTGGTAGCACTCAAGTTCAGGTTGATACTAATGGAGCAGTCGATGGCACAGTCTGGGAGACTATAGCAATTCTTGATAATGTTACTGGCTTAGATGATGTTAATACTTTAGCTGCGGCTGGGCATATTGTTATTGCTTGATTTCTAAGTTTGTAAAATTTGTAAATAAAACTGAGCTGTAGAGTTAATCTGGCAGGTTGGTTTTATCTACTATTGATCGTTCTATTCAGCAAAACCCCACATATTTTGGAAGTAATCATAGAAAGCATCAATAGATTCTTGATCGTGGAATTTTATACCATGTGTTGAGTGTAGGTCTGACCCTGTTATTGCAATAAATACCATTTTCCTATCAATAATAGCCATATTTATATGAGGAAATGGATTGTTCCAATCAACAACTCTGAAATAGTAGTTTTGATATTTTTTGGATAGTGCTAGTTCGTTTTCTGCCCATTCTTTCATTTCAGGATTTGGGCAAGCACCAATTCGTTTAATTGATCCAGAAGGATTCTTTTTTGCCCAATCTTCAACTAAATTGAAATAATCTTCACTAGATGACCAGTTCGTCGGTGGATCTTGTCTAATATGTGTTAATAAAAGCTCTTTGTGACTGTCCTTTACGGCCTCTGTTAATGCAGTATAAAAATGCTCATAGTTTTTAAAGTTTTTAATACCGTTTAAAGAAAGCTTATTATTAATTTCACTTACAGTTGTTTCAATACTAACCATTTTTAACGCATAATATGTAATAGTTAATAGAATTGAGAATATTCCAACAATGAACCATTTATCTGGTACAAAATCATCATAAACAGTATCTAATATGGCGATTAGAACAGCAATTATAAGTGCTATAAAAACAGAATACTCAACATATTTGTGATATTTATTCATAGATTTTATTTCCAATTAGTAAAGTTAATGCCGCAACTAAAGCCCACATAAAGAAAGATAAAGAAAGAGCTATTGTATAATTAAAATGACTTAGTAAGAAGTATAAGGTTATTAAGAATGCAATAAGGGCAGGAAAAGCATAGAAAGTTCTAATAACTAAACTTTGAAGCACATCATTTCCTTGAAAATGACCGACAAAGATATAGCTAGCTATTGAAACAACAGGAATAAAAATTACAATACCAGCAATTAATGGCAGTCCTTTTTGTGAAATATAACTTACGGCCGTTACAGCAGAGCCGCCTGATAAAAAAATAAGAATGTATTTCAACAATATCGACATACTTCATTTCTCCAATACTATAATCCATACTACAAATTGTATGATAAAATATTCTATCACTACATAGGTTAACAATCAAAGTATCAGATTATTTCCAGTATTAAACCATTGTATTAAAGTTAATGATTCTTAAGTAAAATAGAAAATACACGTGAAATTATTCGTATAGGTTTCAATACGTTGCTTGCTATTAGCAATATTTAACATAAGCTTAAGTAATTTATCTATTTGTTTTTACAGGAGAAAGCTTAACCACAATGGTGTGTACGTTGTTTTTCTGGGCTTTTTTAGCCGTTTTGATAGTGATTTTACTGTATAATAGAGGGATAGGTATGAAATTTTAAAGGAGCGTGTATGACAACGCCAGATATGCCATTACTGTATAAGCGTAAATATACTGACGGTGACGAAGTCTCTTTTAGTGACCTGCAAGAAGCCTACCGCATGGCAGCTAATCTTGTTGCTAAAGGCGGTGACGATTATCTTCCTATCTTTGAACGCCTGGATAAAGAAATGCAGGAGCGTCAATATAAAGAAACTATGAAGGCTCGTGCTTTGGAAGTTGCAAAGCATTTCAGTAAGAACAACCCAACCAACTCTGTTTAGAATAAATGACAGGGTTTATTGTTCCAAAAGCACAATCTAAGTATACTAGTAAAGCTACAAAACCACGCAAGAGACGTAGGAGAGATCGAAAATAAGTTAAATTTATCAAATAGCAAAAAAATTTATTTATTTAAAGTTCTTTTGTTAGTTTACGAACCCATACTGTAGAAAAAAGACTTACAAAGTAACTTATAAGCCATAAACTCCCAAGACCACCGATCAAACCTAAAAAAAGCCCTCCCCACAAGAATGGCTCTGTTGCACTCATTTTAAACACCCACAGTAATGCTAATAAAATTCCTCCAAAGAAAAACATTGACCCCGCATCTTTAGTATCGTGGGAGTGAAGCACCTTTACTATGCTCTTGAGATTTGCTCCCTTTCCAACAATATTCAATTTATCTGAAGCATTTCCCGTATGTAAGACGTGAATAAGAACTGCATTTTTAGGATTTATATGATGAAAAACCAGCTTCCAAGTATTATTTCTAATTCGTTTAACATCAAAGTTACAATCACTAGAAATTTCATCGATTACTTTAGCATTAAGAATTTTATTGCCTTGCCCTATAGAAAATTCTATGTACTTATTTTTTGGTATGTCCTCTTTTCTCAATGGAGCATTACTTCCATTCATTAAAATGAATCTTGTAAGAGTTAAATTTTCAATAGGCTTTCTTTTATAAGTTACATTGAGGTCATTATACTCTTTGCGATGGTTCTTAATTAAAGTGCTTGAACTGTATTCATAATGCAGGTTTATTTCATTTTTCCTAAGTATAGTATAAATAGCTAACAGTACACCAACCACCCCAACGATTATCCCTGTATCAATATTTATGTTATTTAATATATCAAGCCAATTTACTTCTAATGTTTTCTCAGCAACTTCTATTGAAGATTCTGCAGCATCAAGTAGGGTTTCTGGTTTCTGTTTTTCTTCCATCTCAAATAACTTTCTGTAAAATACTAATTTAACAATAAAAATGTTTTCACCAGTTTATCGCTAAAACTAGCATTTATCACCCCTAAAAAGCAAATCTGTAATAAATAAAATCCTCTATTTTTCCCTTGCAAAACACCTTTAATTTCAGTTAGTATCGGCACACACAACGGTATACGTTGTGGTATACATCTGAAGGGTATACAAAAGCAGAGGTTTAGTTAATTGTTATTTATCAGGTAGATATAGTGTTTATGATTTAAGTTCGAATCCGCCCTTGGGCACCACTTTTTTACCAGAACTATATATTAGGTAAAAATTAAGAACAAACCTGGAAACTACTAAATTATTAAGCCCTATAGATAGTGAATTTTTATCTAAATTGGGAATAGGGGGTGGAGAAAAACTTACTCTCCCTCTATGTAAGTCATGTGTGTCTTTTATGATGCTGCATTGTTTATTTTGTTAGGTTGTTATACATGTTTTTATATTAGAGGGCTTGAGTGGTGATGCAAGATACAGAGAAAGAAGAAAATAGTGAGAGGATAGGGGTAGAAATCATTACTCCAGATGGAGTAACTATTTCTGCAAAGCCGACTTTCTGGGAAAGGTTTATTGCTCCTTTAGGTATATTGGGGGTATTGTTGCTTTTGGCTTACGGTTTGGCTCAACTTTATGCTGGTTATCTAGGAATAGAATATTATTGGGGCGTAGGTTGGGCTGTTGGACTTTTGATCTTAATGTTAATTATGAGAATTTCTTTGCCGATAACTGTAGGATCATACTTTGGTGCAGTTGATGTGTGGGGCTGGGATTGGTACTGGGGATTATTGTTTGCCGTTCCAGGGTTGGTGTTATTTGGTTTGTATTTTGTAATAGCTATATTAAAAAAAGATGAGTAGAAAGTGTATCTTTTAGGGGTATTTTATTTGCTTAATTAGTAATTGAAACAATAGAGTTAATAGCCTGCACAGCACCGTCAAGTAAAGTTAGTCCTGCCTTACAAGATAGGCTATGGTCGCCATCATCAATCATATGTACGGCAACATCTGTTGAACCAAGTTTTTCTTTAATCTCTAAGCTAAGCTCATGAGGAACTATTGTGTCTTTTTTCCCATGTAAAAGTCTTACAGGGCATTTTATATCTAATAAATTATCATTATTTAATAATAAATAATTTTTGGCATCATCTATTAATTTTTTTGTAATAGGATATGGCTCACCATAATCAGATGGTAAATAAACTACGCCATTATCTTCTAATTCTTGTTTCTGCGATGGATTAAGCTCTACACCATAAATATCTTCGGTAAAATCAGGAGCTGCCGCAATTCCAACAATACCTGCAATTCTATCCAAACGTCTTAAAGATAAAAGCAGAGCAATCCAGCCACCCATAGACGAGCCAACAAGTATTTGCGAACCATCAGTTAGCTGGTCAAGTACAGATACAGCATCTTGTAGCCAGTCACCAATAGTGCAGTTAATAAATTCTCCAGAAGATTGACCTTGTCCACTATAGTCAAATCTAATGAATCCTTGACCACGTTCGATACATTTTTTTTCTAAGAAACTGGCTTTTGAGCCATACATATCAGATATAAAACCACCAAAGAATATTACACTTGGTAATTCTGTGTTTGTAGCTATAAACCTACGATAGGCTATTTCATTGCCTGATTTGGAGTTGATTTTCTGTACAGTAGTATTCATGCCTTAAAACGGAATATCATCGTCCAAGCCGTCCATAGATGGTGCAATTCCAGCATCTGTGCCAGTGGCTGCCATCGGCTGTTGTGGAGCATTAAAGTTACTGCCACCACTAGGTGCAGAATAACCGCTATCTCCGCCTTTACTATCTAGCATAGTTAAAACGCCATTGAAGTTTTTAAGCACAACCTCGGTTGTGTATTTTTTAACGCCGTCCTGTTCCCATGAGCGTGTTTCTAATTGACCCTCAAGATAAACTTTAGAGCCTTTCTTTAGATAGCGTTCAATAATTGTTATTAAACCTTCATTGAAAACGACTACTCTGTGCCATTCAGTTTTTTCACGACGTTCGCCAGTCGCTTTATCTTTCCAGCTTTCACCTGTTGCAATAGATAAATTGGCGACACGATTTCCGCTCTGCATAGAGCGAATTTCAGGGTCATTCCCCAAATTTCCAATTAAAATAACTTTGTTTACACTTCCAGCCATCGTAGTTCTCCTTCATTATAAAAATTGATTCTTTGACAGCATAGTTACAAAGTAGAATATATGCAATATTATAAGGTTAATAAATCTAGATATTTTAATTTTTCTAACTATAATAGTTATTGCCTTAGTTGCAATCTTAACATTATTCAGGGTAATTGATTTGGACAAAATAAACGATTTATTAATAAAATTCATGTATAAATTATGTATATGGAGAAGATCGAGAGACTCTGATTCGGAGGCATTGGAAACTATAGGTGATGTCCCAACTCAAGGGTTCAACGGTGTTTTGGATGTTGAATCTGCACTTTTATTTGAAAATAATAATGCAGTTTTAAGCGTGGATTATGATTTCTTGGATATGCCTTCATGGGTAGAAGGAAATCTAGAAACTGGAGCATTAAGCGTTGTACAAATGGGAGGAGATGTTGCTACTTTAAAAGTAGAACTCCCCAAGAATGCAAAGGAAAATTGGCAAAATTTACAGCAAATTATCCTTGTCACACGTTTTAATACTGAAAAGCTCATGCATCACTTATCATTCGTTCTTCAAAAATAGAGTATATTATTTTATACAAAAGGAGAATTATTATGACGATGCAAGTATTTACCACAGAAAATATTAGTGTTGACACTCTTGGTGCAGCGATAGTTGTAATGAACGCAATAAATAGTGAAGAAAAGCTACTAGAACATCAATCTATTAAAAATGTGAGAGAACACGGAGAAAATAGACATATTTTTACACCAGATTTAACCACTATTACTAAAAATATTGAGCTATCATTGCATCGTGGTAACAGGTCTCCTTCATTGATTGCTATAACTGCGGGTGAAGGTATGGTTAATGCATTAAGAAACTTATTATCACCTTCAACACCAGATAATAAGCCCCCAACACATGGAAAAAATGCTCCAAAGTCACATAGCTAGTTTTTTATTGACAGAATATGACTTTTTAGGATATATACTGTTGGTCTAATATAATTTGCACATCTGATAAGAGAATCAGTCGGGCAGTAAAAACAAAATGGAGTGAGAAATGAAACGTACATACCAACCAAGTCGCATAATTCGCAAACGTCGCCACGGTTTTCGTTCACGTATGGCAACAGTTGGTGGACGCAGAATTCTTAGTGCTCGTAGATCTAAAGGACGTGCACGTCTATCTGCTTAATTAATAAGTGCTATAGTTATTTTAAACGCAGTTAGTTTTTACTTTCTGCGTTTTTTCTGTGAAAGTTACTATAAATAATGAAAATTGAAACATTAAAGAAACGCTCCGAATTCGTACATATGAATAAGAATTGTGAGAAAATGGCAACAAAAGGCATGATTGTTCAGTTGCTACGTAATAATGATAATGAGAATAAAGGTAAAATTCGTATAGGTTTCACAGCAACTAAGAAAATTGGCAATGCGGTGATTAGAAATCGTGTGAAACGACGGTTAAGAGCCATAGCACAGGAAATTCTACCAAAAACCAGTGATTATTCTAACGCTAGTTATAATATTGTCCTGATAGGCAGATATGTTACGGCTACCCGTAGCTTTAAAGAGCTACGAGGCGATTTCATCTATTCCCTAAAAAAACTAAATTTATATTGAAGCAACAAAATATATTTGATTACTTAAGACAACATTTTTTATATTTTTTGTTACTTCCGCATGGACAAAGAATATTTCTACCAATTTTTATCCTACGCTCTGCTTTTTTATCGGGTGGGAATTCATAACTTCTTCGTAAATCTATTTTTAATGCATCCGTTTTAAAAAAATTTAACTCTTGATTTTGCTCTTTATAATAACTTTCATCTTCTTCTGACCAATTACAACAATCTAGCAATACAAAGTCTTCTGAATTACCTTTGCTGTATTTAGGTACATCAATACCTATACCAATAACTTTTTTTGAATTCGGTCTTTTAATCTTTTCAACACCACAAGCTATTTTTAACATTTCTTGCCTATATGGACGATACTCAGTTTCATAATCCATTTCAGAAACTGGTGTGACTTGTAAAAAAACATATCTACGTTCAGGGTAGAATGATGGATATGAAGAGAGTTTCCTTCCCATACCTTCTTTAAAATCAGGCACACGTTTAATTGAATTAATAATTGCTTTTGATAGTTCCCTACGCATAAAACGAGGTTCTTTAGCCATTTCAATTAAAGCAGATTTCCCATTATAGATATCTGCATTTCCTAGTAATGTTTGATCCAGAGCATTTTGTAAAGTTCTTTGAAGTAGCTCATCCCAGAAATATGAATCCTTATTGGCTTCTTCTTTTTTCATATATGGCTCAGTTAATATAAAATCATTCCATTCACCTTCACCAATATAAATGGCATTAATTTTCTTTTCTTTCGTTCCAATGTAATGACATTCTTTCTTGATATCAAAATTATACAAATAATGAGCCAATAAATCTTCTTCGCCGCAGTAGTTAAGTAGATCATATTTTTTAATAGCGGTTTCTTTTGCTTCGAGATACCATAAAAAATCACGTATAGTGTCTAATTCTTCTAAAATAATATCAAGGTTAAAACTATCAAACCCTTCCTTTGAATCAGAAGATGGTACATCCGAATATGAAATGGCTAAACTACCAGCAATATTTTCTTCTGAGGATTCCCTGCAGGCTTGCTCTGCTCCGTGAGCAACTATAACTCTATGAACTTTATAATCATCTAAATTGATATTTATCGGGATCTTGTTTTCACATTTAGCATCTAAAAATATTTTATTTCCTTGTGTTCTTATCCAGCTCTCAGCTGCATCTATTTGTTTAATAGATTTATCTATCGCATTATTTTTCCATCTACTCCAAGAAACATTTATTTCTTTTTCTTTGTTGAAGCAAATATCTTTAACTGAAAATATAAATACATGCTCTTCAAAAACTACTAAAACATCGCATAATTCCTGTCCCTTTTTTTTGTATGGATTTGGATAAGTCCATAACTTAAGAAAAACTTTATCACAAAGCTTTGATAGGGCTTGTTCAGTGAGGTTCTCTCCTATAGACCTTATTATTGGTTTTTTATTACCGCCCATTTTCTAACCTTTTACTTATTTCTAGCTATGTCAAGTAAATATAGAATTATTTTAATAGTGCTGTTTAACGCTTTAGGGCAAAGAAAGCCTCAGGTGCAGAATCAACTACTTTTAAGCCAGTTGGAGTGACCTCTAATACAGCTAGACCTCTTTCAACTAAATTATCAGAGCGAAAGCGAAAAATGCCGTCTACCCCTGCATAGCCTTGTTGTGTGACTAATCTATGCCTAGCATATGGTTTATCAATTCCATTATAGGTTTGAGCCAGAATAATTGATAAAGCTATGGAATCATAGGCTAGTGAGGCTAAACGTTCTGGGTCTTCGTCATAGTTTTCTTTATAACGTTTATCAAAGTCTGCTCTAAGCTCTGGGTCTGGTGCTGCAAACCAAGAGCCATGAAGAGTCTTTTCATTAATTAAGCTAGGATCGTCCCATAGCCCCGTGCCTAAAAAACGAACTCTGTCTTTTCCAGCGTTATAATAGCCAAACATATTTGTGACGGACTTTAAAGTGTGTCCGCCAACAGGAATAAGGACGCTATCAAATTCTAAATTTATATTATTTATCATTGATTGTTCAGCTAGTTTTTTTCCTTTTGGATCTGTTTCATCTGGTATCTCAAGCCCAATAAAATCTTGAACCAGCATATGCAAATCTGGTTGTGCGACAGAAAATTGTCCTGTTTTAGCAATGTAGTCACCCTTACGGCGTAAGCTATGATGTAGTGTTCTTAAAACAATATTACTGTAATCATTCCCCGGCCCAAAAAAACCTGTTTTGCTATAGCCATGATTTTGTGCGTAATTGACTACCCTTATTACCTGAGAGAATGGTAAGAAACCCATAACATAGGTGTTACCACCAGCCACTTTCCAATCAGTTGTATAGGTAATAATAGGAATATCTACATGAGCCAAAGCTCTTGATACAGCTGTAACATTTTTAGAAAAAACTGGCCCTAAAACTAAATCAGCATTATCTTGTGCTGCAGAAAGTGCAGCCTCTCTTGCTCCTTTAACAGTGCCTTTTGTGTCTTTTGGTAATAGACGAAAAACATCACTGTCCAAGTCAAACAAAGCCATTTGAGCCGCATTCATCATAGATTCACCCAAGTGCTTGTATTTACCAGACATTGGAAGCAATAAAGCAACTGTAATCATTTTTCTATTATCTAATTCATTATCTAGGGCAACCTCTGGCATAGAAATTCTACGTTCATAATATGATTGCTCTGCTGGTAATTCTTGTGCTTGATAAATAGTTTCTCTTGGTTGTTCTTGGCTATTTATCGGGTATTTATTATTACTGGTCGCACGAGTTTTATAGTAATCTACGTGTAGACTATCTCGCTTTTCTTGAGTTCGCCAATCAACTTGAGGGCGTTTTGTAGTTGCCTCTGCACGTTGTTTATCTGTTGTTGGGTATGATAATGACCAAGGGGATCTACTCCCGCCAGAGGATACACAGCTTGTTAATAAAAATAAACAGCCATATAATAAAATAAAACCTTTAAAAACTTGACCTATTGTAATGTTTCTCATAATTATACTCTCTATAAAAGGATAATGAACATGACCGAATCTTACTCACTTTCTACACCAAATCAAGCTAATATGCTAGAGCATGGTTTGTATCTTGTCGCAACACCCATTGGAAACATGCGAGATATTACCTTAAGGGCTATTGATGTTCTAAATCAGGCAGATTTAATTGCCTGTGAAGATACTAGAGTAACAGCAAAACTAAAAAATGCCTATGGAATTAAAGCAAAAACTATTTCATATCACAATCACAATGAAGAAAAAGCAACTGAATACTTACTAGATATACTTAAAAATGAGAAAAAGATTGTTGCGTTAGTATCAGATGCTGGAACGCCTTTAATGTCAGACCCTGGTTATCGTATTGCTAAGGCATGTATTGATAATGACGTACCAATTTTTTCTATTCCAGGGGCTTGTGCTTCAATTGTTGCCTTGACGCTTTCTGGACTTCCTGTAAATCGGTTTTTATTTAATGGTTTTCTGCCATCTAAGCCTATTGCCAGAAGAAATGAATTAAAAATGCTCTCAATTATTCCATCTACTATAATATTTTATGAGAGCAATCATCGCTTAATAGCCGTATTAGAAGATATGTTAGATATTTTAGGGGATAGAGATGCTGTAATTGCTAGAGAAATGACAAAGCATTTTGAAGAAATTACTAGATTGCCGATATCAGAGTTAATAGAGCATTATAAAACTAAAGATAAAATTAAAGGTGAGATAACTATAATTGTATCGCCACCAATAGAAAAACAAAATGATTTATCAGCAGAAGAGATTGATGAAATATTAATCTCTACCTCGAATGATAAAAAATTATCTTCGAAAGAAGTTGCATCATTAGTGGCTGAAAAAACGGGTTTAAAAAAACGAGATCTATATAACCGCCTGCAAGAACTAAAATCATGAGTACTTCTAGTTATAAAAAAGGCCTGTTAGCTGAATATTTTTGTATGTTATATCTATTTTTCTGTGGTTACAGGGTTCTAGAACATAGATATAAGACTAAACTTGGAGAAATAGATTTAATTGCTTGCAGGAATAAACAGCTAGCTTTTATAGAGGTTAAAGCCAGAGATAGCAAAGACAAAGCCGCATATTCTGTACAAAAAAAATCTATGCGACGAATAGAAAATACAGCTAAGTCTTGGTTGTCAAACAACAGTTCAAGAGAGTTCGAGCAAATAAGTTTCGATGTCCTAACTGTTACATCTTTATATAAAAAGCCAAAATGGTATAAAAATGCTTGGCAAGTCACATAAGTTTATGGCAAAATATGTCTAGCATGATTTCTTCGTGCTATATATCTTATATTACTTTATTTAAGGAGCATAACCATGCCCAGCCAAACTCAACAAAACAATGTTGTTTTAGTATCAAAGATAATGCAATTTCTTTTTGTCTGTTTTCTTGCTAGTTTCATGATTGGTTGTACACCAATTGGGCTTGCGGTAGGTGGCGGAACGGCAATAGGTATGGCAACAACGCAAGAGGGTGGATTAAGAGTTGCAAGTACTGATGTTGCAATTAGAGTGCAAATTCATGATCTTTGGTTGAAACATAGCGTTGATATGTATCGTAGACTTGATATGACTGTTCGTGAGGGACGTGTTTTAGTCACAGGAACTCTGCCCGACCCAGATATGAGAGTAGATGCTATTCGTTTAGCTTGGCTAGCTAATGGTGTGCATGAAGTTATTAATGAAATAAACGTAGATAATGGTAACGGAGTAGTCGGTTTTGTTGGTGATAGTATAATTACGGGTAGATTAAAAACTAAATTAGTTCTGGATAAAAAAATCCAATCTGTTAATTTCTCAATTGATACAGTAGATAAAGTAATTTATTTGATGGGTGTTGCTCAAAATGGTACAGAGCTTGACCATGTTTTAAACCATGCAAGACGATTACCTAGAATTGAAAATGTAGTTAGTTATGTTAGATTGCGTGGTGAAATGCCACCTGCACTTGAGCCAATGCCACAACAAGATGTAGAATATACAGTACCAGCAAGACCACATATTAAGCCTGTAGAGCAAGAAATGCTATATATACAATAAAAGGAAAGTCATAAATGCACTTAATTACTAGTCTTTTATTGTTTGTTTTCTGTATTCTTTATTTAGGACAAGATAGCAAAAATAAAACCATTAAAGATATAGCTGAATACTTAAATGATAATAGTGTAGCTATTGGTCATTGGGGTTTTATCTATGGCTCTATTGCCACTATTTTATCGTTATTCTTTGTCTTGGGAAGGGTGCACGTAGGTATAATAGTTCTGGCTAATATTTTATTAGTCATTTTATCGGCAAGATATGCTCATAAAAGTATTAAAAAGCATATTAAGAATAAAGACTCAAAATTACATGAAATTATAGATAGTATGGTTAGACTTACCGATAAGCACGGCACTATTCTTGCTAGCGTAGGTGGGATAATTGGGTTAATATGTATCCTTAACTTAGGGGTATAAGGGGATAATATGCTACATGATCATAAAAAACACTCTTTTTGGGATAGGGTAACAAGTTTTGTTACTCGTGAAGATTTAAGTGTAATTGAAATATGTCATGAAGATAATTTTCGTTTAAGTGTTGCGGCTCTTTTGATTATTGTTGCAACATCTGATAAAGATTTTGTAGAAGAAGAACATCAACTAATTAAAACATTGCTTGTAGAGGAATTTGATTTACCCAATAAAGCAGTTGAAGAGTTAATAGCTAATGCACAAAATGAAGCTGAAGATGCTATAGATCTTTATGGTTTTATTCGTATAATAAACAAAAACTTAGACCAAGAAGGTCGTCAAGATATTGTCCGCTTACTATGGCGTATTGTGTTTGCCGATAGAAAGATTAAACATTTAGAAGATAATATGATGAACAAACTATGCCATTTGCTAGGCGTTAGTAAATCAGATAGCGTGGCCATAAAAAATGAAATCTACGAAGAGATCTAAGTCACCTTAACAAGAGCATGTTTCTTTTTGCCAGCAGAAAGCTTAATTGTATTATTATTCTGAATATCTGCAGGTGTTATTGATTGCTCATCACTAGATATTTTTTCATCATTAATTCTTGCTCCGCCACCTTTAATCAGTCTGCGAGCTTCTCCATTTGATGTTGCAAGTCCAACTTCTTTTAATAGTATAAAAGCAGGAACTCCAACTTCAAGCTTAGACATTGTAATGCTAATGCTTGGCAGATCAGCATCTTGAGCATTGCCTTGTTCAAAAGTCTTTTTGGCTGTCTCAGCTGCTTGACGAGCTAAATTCTCGCCATGGCATATCTTAGTTGCTTCAAAGGCAAGTATTTTCTTAGCTTCATTAATTTCAGCGCCTTCTAGGGCTTCTAGTTTTGAAATCTCAGTCATTGGTAATTCAGTGAAGAGTTTTAAAAGTTTACTAACATCACTGTCTTCGGTGTTACGCCAATATTGGTAGTAATCATACGGGCTACACATATCTGGATTTAACCAAATAGCCCCATCTTCTGTTTTACCCATTTTCTTACCCGATGAGGTAGTAAGTAAAGGTGCTGTAAGCCCAAATAAATCTGTGCGTTCTGTTCTGCGCCCAAGTTCAATGCCTTGTATCATATTACCCCATTGATCGGCACCAGACATTTGCAGACGGCAATTGTGCCGACGGTATAACTCTAAAAAATCATATCCTTGCAAAATCATATAGTTAAATTCAAGAAAAGTAAGGGGGCTTTCCCTATCAAGTCTTTGCTTAACGCTATCCATGGTTAGCATACGATTAATTGTAAAGTGTTGACCATATTCACGTAAAAATTCAATGTAATTTAACTTCTCCAGCCAATCAGAGTTATCAACCATAATTGCATCGGTTGCTCCATCACCAAAATTGAAAAATTGCTCAAAAGACTTTTTGAGAGACTTAACATTTAGCTCAATTTCAGCAGTAGTTAGCATCTTCCTAGTTTCACCATCTGCTTTAGGGTCACCAATTTTTGCTGTACAGCCACCAACTAATATTATCGGCTTATGCCCGCATTTTTGGAACCAGCGCATCATGATATATGGTATTAAATGACCTATATGCATTGACATTCCTGTTGGCTCAACTCCACAATAAGCTGTGACTGTTTCCGTTTTTAAAAGTTTATCTAGTTCTTCAAAATTGGTACATTGATGAATAAAGCCTCGCTCTTCCATAATGTTTAAAAATTCAGATTGGTATTTCATTATATTTTTTTCCTAGACTATTAAGCATGAATAGCTATAACTATACTTATAAACTCTGATGCTGTCTAGGCTTATGGTATAAAGGAACATAAACTATGGAACGAAGAACTTTTGCTATTATTTCTCACCCTGATGCGGGTAAAACCACGATTACTGAGAAATTATTATTATTTGGTGGTGCTATTCAATTGGCGGGAGCAGTAAAAGCTCGTGGTGATAGACGTAGAGCAAGATCAGATTGGATGAAAGTTGAACAAGAACGTGGAATTTCTGTAACATCTAGTGTGATGACTTTTTGTTATCAAAATACAATGTTTAACTTACTAGATACTCCAGGGCATGAAGATTTCAGTGAAGATACATATCGCACATTAACTGCCGTCGATAGTGCAATTATGGTAGTTGATGCGGCTAAAGGAATTGAGAAACAAACAAAGAAATTATTAGAAGTTTGTCGCTTGCGTGATATGCCAATTATTACTTTTATTAATAAACTTGACCGTGAAGGACAAGATCCTTTTGATTTGTTAAATGAAATTGAAGAAACTTTAGCTTTAGATATATCGCCTGCTAGTTGGCCTATCGGTATGGGGAAACAATTCAAAGGTTGTTATGATCTTATTAATGACGAGCTTATTTTGCTTGCTAAAAGTAAAGATGGTAAACCCGCAGAAGCTGAGCCATGCTCAGGACTTGATGATCCAAAATTAGAACAACAATTACCCAAAGATGTGGTTGACAAACTGCGTGAAGATGTTGAAATGGTACGGGTATTATATCCAAAATTAGATAAGAAATCATATTTAGAAGGGCATATGACACCAGTTTACTTTGGTAGTGCGCTTAATAATTTTGGTGTGCGTGAGCTTTTAAACGGTTTGAAAGCCTATGCTCCTGCACCATTGGCACAGAAATCTGTAGAACGTAGAATAGAGCCAAATGAAAAGAAAGTTAGTGCCTTTGTCTTTAAAATTCAAGCAAATATGGATCAACAAAATCGTGATCGCATTGCTTTTACACGCATA
>JAJFGX010000105.1 GCA_021775895.1 Alphaproteobacteria bacterium
AGCGAACTTCTCGCCATTTTGTTTTTTCAGTTTCTTATACATGTTAGCCACTTTAATTTATCTAATTAAGTAGCTCCATCTTATCACAGCATTGTAATTATGTCAACTGAATACTTCAGGCATGGCAAGGTATTTCATAAAAAAAATCATATGAGAGTAAATCAGCTGTTGTTATTTGAAAAGACTATAAAGTGTTTATTCTTTTTCTCTTACTTTGCCTTTAAGTACGCCATTTAAGTAATTAGATAGAAAAGTCATACGAGAGCTGTCTTCATCTTCGTATTCTACCTCTTCAAATTGTTGAGTGAATTCAAAAAAGTTAGCTGGAACAGAGCTAGATACTTCTGCAATACTTGCAAGTAGTTTTATTTCTGAGCTACTTAGATCATCATCTTCGCTAATCATAGCTTTTAGCCAATCCCATTCAGCATCGTCAAGCCTACCATCGGATAGTTCATCACTTAGTAAGAATGCTGTAATCATTTCTACAAAGAAATCATTGAATTCTATACATGAGCAGTCACCATCTTCTCCAATTGCATCATTAATCGCAAATAGTATTTCAGCTTCTTCTTGGTCGATAGCACCATCTTCAAGCACAGATTGACGCATCATTTCAACTTCATTAGGTTCAATTTTACAATCTTCTAAAACCATATGTGCGATATCTAGTAAATCATTAGTTTGTGTTTCTTCCATTTTTTTTATCCTTTACAGTTTTTGTTATATGTTTTCAAAAAAATTGGGTTTTTCAGGCCTATAGTTAACTTCATAAGCTTTTTCAAAATTATTTATGTTGCGTAGTAATTCATTTCTTCTTTTTATAGCCGCAAAAGATTGTTTAGCCTCATCGCAATGTCCAGTAATAGCACCACTATCTATTTTTTCTTGTGTTTCTTTAATGAATAAAACAATATTTATTGCATCAAGAAAATTTGCCGCTGTCATAAAGCATCTTAAAATTCTTCCAACACGTATTTTTCCTCCAGATGTAGAGAAAGTAAATGTATGTTTATTTGAACCTGATCTATTCATGATTCCAGATCTAGTTAACTCTTCTGTATCAGTGAAAGTTGCGGCAATATTTGCTGAATGTTCAATTTGTGCTGTTTTTCCAACTTTATCAAGAAAGGTTTCAGCTACATTCATTGTTTCATCATAATTATCTAAGGTCATTAAGGCGCATTGCTCAACAATATCAATAAATGGAGATTTATTAGTTTGGTAAATAGGTTTGCCATTAATATATACAGCAACCCAGTTATTATCTTTATTGTACTGTTTGCCATAGTCTGAGACTGATTTTGACCACAAATCGTCCCATTTTACTTTTCTATTTGATAAGTTTCCATGGCGGTAATGGTCGTCCATTATCCAGCCAGCCATGCGTAAAGTGTCGCCCATATTCTGTCCACGTACGACTATTTTTTCTGTTAGTTTGTCATCTCCTAATTTTAAATACATTCTGTTGCTACGTATAACTATAGTGTTTCCAGAATAGATAGGGTCATCTTCTTTTAATACAATTATAATTCGTTCACGAACAAGTGATGCGGAAAAATCAGACATAATTCTCAATTTTAATAAGTTAAAAAACTCTATCTATAGCATGACATGATAATTATCATATCGCAAATAATTTGTGGTTGACATATTGTTAATTATTTAGTAATGTATAAACATAATTTAACACAAGTCTCAACTTCATATAAGCCACTGAAAAATAAGTCCCCTTAAGCTACCTCATCTATTTTACATAATTCGATGATTGTTATATATCAATTAGTTAGATTACAATTATGATATGAAGTTGAGACTTGGGTTAATTTAATGGGGTAGGCACTCCATGCACGGTTATATGCTCGTTACTTTCACTATTCATCAGTCGATTACTAAGCTCCCGTGCATTAATGCATTGACTAGCTTTGAGGATCATTATGCCTCCTTTCAAATTCTAGTAACTTTATCTATAAAAATAAGCAGGGCTTTTTTACAGCTTGCACCCCACTTAGGGGAATAATCTTGTGAGAGCCTCATCAGCTCTTTCAAAGTAAAAACAAAGTATATTGGTGACACTGTATCGACTAAAGGAATGATCTGTTTTTGTTCTGTGATATTCCACCCATCAAAAAAATGATTTTGTAGCTCTTTATATGTGCTACTCTCCAGCGAAATATCATAACGATCTTTGATGCCATACAAGCATGATGACATTTGCAACAGAGGATTTCCGATATTTGTCTCTCCCCAATCTATAAATGTAATTTCTTGTGAAGCATTATTAATTAATATGTTTCCATCATGGAAATCTGAATGGTTCAGGGTATCGGGAAGGTTATAAGCATCCAAAGAGTTACACAGTTTTTCAAAAGAAACGCTGTATTGTTTTAAACGTGAGATATCGTTCTCTTCAAGTCCCCACTCTTCTAAGGTTTTTGTGTCATTGACCATCTCATTATAAAGTATTGGAAGTTTATTCAGCCGCCAATCAGGTACACCAATATTTATAAATGTTTCTATATGATCAGTTGTTTCTTTTTGAATTTGCTTAAAACGTTTGATAGCCCTGATCGTCAGGTCTGTATTTATCTTTTTGGAAAAAAGTGTGCGTAATGTTTGATCACCACATGACTTTAATAAGAAACAGTTTCTTTCTTTATCGGAAGCGATAATTTCAGGTATCATCTTCACGTTACACTGTGCTCGAAGTATCCTTAAGGTTTCTGCCTCAATAAAAAGCCTTGGAGGTGTTTTTTTTAGATAAAAGCATTCGGATGCTGTGCTAAGTTTAAGGACATAGGAATAGGGTGTCGTAACGACCTCTTCAATGTTACTAATTTCACTGGGTAAAGCCATTTTAGCCCAGTCAATCAGGTTGTGGTATTTACTGCTGTAATGGGTGTCTGTCATCTTATTGCTTTCTGTATTTTTACTCATTATTGCAGATTAACCTCTGGTTTCAATCCCAATGCTTGCACGAGATATTGTCACATTTGTTCTACATCTTCACAAGCTTGATTTAGGGCTTGCTTATCTTAGTTAAGGGTTATTTGGTTCTAAATTAATATGACTTAGTTATCTTATAACCATGACTTTATTTTATTAAATAAACTGGACTTATTACGCTGAGCCATATCTTCTGGTATTGTGATGTTTCTAGGTAGCAACACCCAATATTTACCATTACTTTTCATGTGACCTGCATATTTTTTTGCATCTTGTCCATTGCCCCAGAAAATATCGCCTCTAACCGCTCCACGTATAGCACCGCCAGTGTCTTGTGCTATCATTAAACGTTGTATTTTTTCATCATCGGCAAACACTCCGTTAATATCAAGCCAAACTGGCATACCATAAGGAAAAATACGATGATCTATAGCAAGGCTACGTCTTGGAGTTAATTCAATGCCTTCTCCGCCAAGTGGGCTATCTAAACCATCAAGTTTCTTAAAGAATATATAGGATTTATTTTTATTCATTACTTCTTGAGCTTCACTTGAGTTTTCCAATAGCCAATTGCTAATCACAGGTAGGGAAACTTCTTCTTTAGTAACTATTTCTGCGTCGACTAAATGACGACCTATCGCATAATAAACATGCCCATTTTGACCATCATATCCTACACGTATTTGTGTTCCATCTTCCATTTGGACACTTCCTGAGCCTTGAATATGTAGAAAAAATGCTTGAACAGGATCGTCTACCCAAAGCAGTACTTCTCCATTCTCAATTAAAGCACCATCATTAATTTCTTCTCTATCATAATATGGGACAAGGCGATTGTTTTCTATTCTTCCAGAGATTTTCTCGCCTGATAACTTGTCTCTGAAGCTTCCCAGATTAACGTCTATTAAATTAGCTGGACGCAGATAAAGTGGAGTTTGGTATTTTTCATTACGTTCCATACTTCCCATTAATAATGGCTCATAGTAGCCTGTAAACAAACCATTTTCATCGTTGCTTTTTTTATCCCTTACAAGGTATGGCAGGAACCAACGTTCAAAAAAACGTTTAGTCGCAATATTGCTGTTTTCATCTACAAATTTGGATTCTGTGCATATGTTTTGCCAGTCACTATATTTTCCAGCTATGCCATTTTTTTTAACCAGCCCATCTGTTTGCTTTTTTGATAAGCGGTCACATGTCTTCATAAAAGCACTAAAGGCGAGAGTGTGCTCATCTGTATCCCAGCCATTTAAGTTGACGAAAAACTGCTGTTCTAAGCTTACTGATGGTATGTTGACTATGTTAGTTTTTTCTTCTTTTTTATCGGAGGAAAATCCATTCCAAGTCACCCATTGGCAACCATCTAGTAAAAAAATAAAAATTATTGGTATAATAATACGTTTCATAGCACATTCTTCCTCATAAAATTAATTTTAAATTGTTATTTTAGTGTCTTTTTTGTTTCCTGCTTTAATATCTACCCAGTATTTATCATTGGTTTGAAACAGCATCTGACCAGATTCTAGTCCAGCTTGCTTAAGTCCTGTTTGAAAGGCTTTCAATAAATTTTGCCTAGTATCTGATGGTAGAGTTATAGCTGTACGTAAGAATACATCAAGTGTTTTTTTATGTCGTAAGAAACCATCTAGCTGTAATTTGCCTATTTTGCTTAATTTAAGATTAAGAATAAAGCGTGTAGTTTTTTCAGAGCTATTATCATCATCTGGATTACTGTCTTGTTGTTTTGAAAATAACTGCATTATCTCAATATCTTCATTATGCAATAGAGGAATTGATATACCTCGCCATTCTCCTGAAACTAGTTCTTGAGATTGACGAGAAATATTACTGAAATCGCCACTAAGTTTAGAGATTAAATCTTTTCTTCCTGCCTGTTTTAAAGTGTCTAAATGCTTCTCACCAAGCCAATTTTCTATGCTACCTGTACGCAAAGCGACTAAAAAAAACATGACTGTTGGTAATAATTTAGCTGGAGATGCAATAGATGGAATAGAATTACGAAGTGCCTCTACAGTTTGAGCAGGTGCAATGCTATTAGAAATTTGAATAGTTTCTTGCAAAGCTGGCCATGTAACACTCATTAAAGGCTGAAATGAAAATGTACTTTCAATTTCTTTTGAAGATATTGGCGATGCTGTAATGTTATGAGTAGGGTTAGGTTGCAATTGCTCTATGTATTGCTCTGTAGTAATGGGTATTGCTGTAAACTGGATAATAGTGCCTTTTGGAGCGTGTGAGTTAGTCTGTAAAACTAGCTTTGTATCTGGCTGAAATATATTAGAAGTGCTATCTGGTGTTATTGTTATAATAGGCAAATTTTTTGGAGTATAATCAGTTACAACTCCAGTATTTAAAGTTGTGGTTAGTGGTTTCGCATTTGTCTTGTTGTCGGTAGTATTAATTTTAGCTTCTGCGGTTATATTAATAATTTTAAATTGAAATATTCTATCGTTTAGATGTTCAAGGTTTTGTACAGGACTATTTTTTATTATCGGAGAGTTTATCTCGTTTAATATAGTAGTAATTGGAGTTATTGTTGATGGTTTTATATTGTTAACATGGTTTTGTACTGTAGGTTTATTATTAAACAGCGGTAAGATTTTATTTGTCTCTTTAAATACACTACCTAGGTGTTCAGCGCTGATATTTTGCAGTATTGGTGGTGTTATTTCTAATATTGATGTTTTTTGTAGTAAAGCTATAGGTTTTGTTATTTGATTTATTTCATTAGTTTTATTTAAGTCATTAATAACTATAGCTATGATGTTATCACCCGCCTTTAATGTTGGAACTGTGGGTGGAATAACCGCTGGAATTATTGGTTTTTGTGTTTCTTGTATTGCAGGCTCTATTGTAGTTTGCGGAATAATTTGTATCTTAGCAGTTTCTGGAGGTTCTCCTGCAGGCAGAGTTAATAAAAGTACTTGTCCATTATATAATTTAATATTAGTAGTATCAATTGGTGGGACTTCGATTGTTACTTCACCTTGTGGTGTACGTATAAGTATTTCTTGTTTTGGTAGGTCAATACGAATTATTTCTGCTTCAAGTTTTACCTCACGAATTAATTTCTCTAGCTTTATAGAAAGTTTCTTGATAACAACATTTTCTATTAATGTTACAGCTTCTTTATCCACGGGTGTTGGCGTTGGTGTTTGCTCTGGATTTGGCGTAGTGTTTCCACCTTTTCTTGATGGTGCTTGTGTTGCTGTGGGTGGTATTTGTCCTGTATCTGTCATTTATAGTAATTCCACTTATAAACTTCTGTACGTTGTTGTTTTTTTCTTTACCTAGAATACACCTAGTTAATTGTAGTTGCTACGAAAATAAAAACAAGCTATAGTGGATTATATTTTTTATTAAACAATTAAACACAAGGAGCTGAATATGCGCAAGCTTACAAAAAATGAAATAAAACTATGTGAAACTATGTTTGGAGATTCAATCAATTATGATGAGATTGAAATGCATAATAGGAAAGCAAATTTTCTACAGCCTGATAATTTCAATGCTGCTCCAGATGGAAATTTATACATGATTAAAGATTATTGTGAAGATTATTCAGAGGCATCTACGGAGGCTCAGGCATCTTTCTTGCATGAAATGACACATGTTTGGCAAATTCAAAACAACACAAGAAATTTGAAGATGGAATTAGTTACAGAAGTTCTAAAAGCCCATGAAAAAGCAAAAAATCTTAGAGAAGAATTTCATTATGCTATAACCAGCAGATATACTTTGGATAAAGGTAAAGACCTAAATGATTATTCATTTGAGCAACAAGCAGGTATCGTTGAAGACTTTACCTTGGTTAGCAATGGAAAACCTCCTGTTTTCAATGAAGCTCGTAGCGTTCCAGAGGTTAAAGAATACAAAGAAGCTTTAACAAAGCTTTTAGATAACCCAAACTACGCTACTAGACCTAAGAATAGTGGCTTTTTTAGCTAGTGAAGAAATAGTTTTATTTACTTGCAGCTTGCTTTCTACGCTCTTCTTCTACCATGGATTTTAGCTGGCTATATGACACAGCACCAGGGGCAACTGCCTCATTAACTAAAAATGCAGGGGTTCCTGTAATACCTAAATCAACAGCTAAGGCACGATTTTTTTGTATTGTTAATGCTACATCATCACTTTGGACATCTTTCTTCATTTTAGATATGTCTAATGAAAGTGTTTTAGCAATTTTCTCTAGTTTCTTTTCATTCACAGCACCTTTGCTATCTATTAGTGCTTTGTGAAATTCAAAGTATTTTCCTTGCTTATGTGAGGCTAAAGCCCATTTAGATGCAAGCTCTGACGATGGTCCTAAGATAGGGTAGTCTTTCATTAGAAATTTAACATTAGAATCATTATCTAATAATTGAGCAATTTCAGGCCAAACACGCTTGCAATATCCACAATTATAATCAAAAAATTCAATAACTGTCACATCACCATTAGGATTACCTGCATATGGAGTTGTTGGGTCATTAAAAAGTAGCCTAGAATTTTTCTTAATTCCTTCAGCTCTACGCTCTGTTTGATCACGTTTTTGATAGTTTTCCACAGATTGTAAAATAACTGTTGGATTTTCCATTATATAGCTATGAATAAGTTTATCAATTTCTGCTTTATTTAATGCTTTAGATGGCTCTGCAGCAAAAGATTGCTCTGTGTTTGTTGTTAATATCATTAAGCTGAAAACAGCGACTAAGCTTAGTATAGTTATTTTATTTAGCATTATAAATCCTTATAAATTAGTGTTTAATTACAAAATTGATTTTAAAGCATAAATTATTAAATTACACTTAAATTTATTATTTTTTTTGTTTTTTCTTTCGTCTTTTTTCTATTACTTGACGTAAATCTTGAGCTCTTAGTCTTGCTTGGGTAGCATTGTCTGGTAGGTTTGCTATTGCATATGATAGTTGGCGCTCTGCATCGCTTAATTTATTTTTTAAAATAGCTTCTTCTGCTAAGTTTAATCTAGCAAGCCCTTCTTGGTTATTAGCACCATATGCAATACCTAGAAAGTGATAAAGCTTAGGGTTCTTTTTTTCGTATCTATTTGCTTGTTGTAATGTTTTTATTGCCGTTATTAACAAATTACTTTTTATGTTTTTATTTTTTAAATTCTGAGCTTGTTCTATTAAAGCATGCGCGTAGTCTATTTGAATTAATCCTGCATCGGGCAGTAGTTCGACAGATCTTTTGTAAGATGCAATCGCTTTTTTATTCTGTCCATTTTCAAATAAAATTTGTCCTTTTAGTTCGTGGAAATAAGGGTTTTTTGGTTCTTCTGCTATTAATTTGTTTAGTGTGCTTAAAGATTCTTTGATACGCCCTTTACGATAGAGCGCAATAGTTATTGCATATCGTGCAGGTAAACTGGTTTTATCTTTTAAATGTAATGTTCTATCTGGCATGGTAAAACCCATGAGTTTTGCTTTAGCTCTAGCATATAATCGTCGATGCTCAAGTGGCATTTGTTTATTTTTATAAGGTGATATTTCTACAGCATGGCTTAGAAAGTTAATCCTATCTTTTGTTAATGGGTGAGTTCTTATATATTCAGACTGCTGTGACAAAGGTAAAAGTTCTTCATGCTCTAGTTTTTTCATGAAACTCAAAAAGCCTTTAGGTGATATTCCAGCCCCCTTTAAGTAGGATATTCCACCATGATCTGCGGCTGATTCTTGAGTTCTACTATGTTTTAAAAAGCTAGTGATTCCCATTGCTTGGCCACCAGTTATAATAGCAGCGCCTGCATCTGAGCTACCAGCGAGAGCAGCTGCAACGCCTGCAATTGTAACCAATAATGTTTGCATGGAAATACCTTCAGCTACGTCTTGTGTTCTGATTAAGTGACCAGAGGCTATATGGCTTGTTTCGTGAGCTATAACTCCTAACATTTCATCAGGTGATTCAGTCTCTAACATTAACCCTGTGTTGATAAAAATATTTTTACCACCTGCAACAAAAGCATTTATACCATGACTTTGTACAATTATAATACGAATGTCATCTTTTGAGAAACCTGCTTGTTCAAACACAGGATTAGATATTTTTTTGATAATATTTTCAATTTCTTGGTCTCTAACTATACGAAGACCTTGCGCAGATACTGATTGTATCTGTATAAAAAAGCATAGTATAAAAAGAAAAATGCCTAGCTTCATGTATTTCATATGATTTGCCTATTCGGGCTGAAATCCATAGCGTGTATATTCACCTATTTTCTTAGATTTACGCCAGTCTCTAACTTCAAAAGCAACAAAGCCATTCTCAAAAAATTCAAAATAATCAGCAATTAACTTTAAAGACCTGCGTCTATCAAGATCAGATAACTTATAAAATTTAGGGCCAACTTCTACAACAGGGCGATCTTTTTTGCTCACATATTGACGACGGAAAATATCAGATTGATACATTGATCTTAAAACAGATTCGTCAGTAACATCATCTGTCCATAATGATGGATCCCATTCCATGCCAGACCATTGTTGTTGGTGTCTATATTTATAGAATCTAGGGTCCGTTTTAGGTCTGAAAGACCAATTATTATACGATTTTTTCTTTCTAGGTGAAAGGTGTATAGGAAAACTTCCTTGTCTTAACTCATGGATATCGCCAGTAACGGTTCTTGCTGATGTTCGGTTTTCTGTTGCATTTACAGGGGAAATATTGATTGTAAACAAGATAATAGCAATAGCCGTAAAGGAGCAAATAAACTTAAACATTTTTAACAACAACCTTAAATAAAATTAATTTGTATCAATATGCTATACTATCATTTCTATAAAATCCAATGTTTTTTAAACTTGAATTTAATATTTATATGGTAGGATAATAAGTTGGAGGGTTATTAATAATGGTGAGTTCTGTTCCTATATCTTTATCTGGTTTGCAAGCCAGTCAAAAGCAACTTTTGGCATCAGCATCGAATATTGCTAACTTACGCACATCTGGAGTAAATCCAAACACTTCTGTTGACGGTAAAACAGAGGTATATAACCCATTAAAGGTTACGCAAGAATCTCAGGCTATTTCAGGTCAAGGTGGAGTAGGGGTGTCAGCCACAATAATAGAGAGAGAAGATGGCACAACTTTGATTTCAGACCCAACATCACCTTTAGCAGATGAAAGTGGACTTGTTGCAATTCCTAATATCAGTTTAGATGAAGAAATAGTGAACTTAATTTCTGCAAAAATTGCTTACAAAGCTAATGCATTTGCCTTGGAAATAGGCTCAGAAGTAGAACAAAGCCTGATTGATGAGTTAGCTTAATGTTCTTTAGCTTATAAGCTCCTCATACCATTCTGGCATATTTGCCGCACGCCCAAGTTCGAAAGCCATTTCTTTATCCATACCATTTTTAATATAGTATAATGTCATCATCGCACCAACTCGTCCTGCGGAAGCGCAGTGAAGTAATACAGGTTTGTCTGCTTTTTCTAGCTGTTGACTGAAATCATCTAATTGATCCGAGCTAATGCCTTCTGTTGTTATTTCTATATTAACGTAGTTCATGCCAGTATTCTCAACTTGAAATTTTTCTTTTGCAGTACCCTCTTTAGCCGTGCGTAAATCTATAATTGTTTTAAAGCCAGCTTTTTTTGCTGTTTTTACATCATTTTCGTCAAGACTTCCTGCTGTTGCGAGCCATGATAACGCTCGGTTATAATTTCTTAATCTTTTTGGTAGATCATATGCTAGAGGGGCATGTTCTTTTGAAGGCTTTTTTTTGAAAATGTTTCTCATGTTGTGATATACTTTCATTAAGATTGAGGTTTAGAATTATTATAAGGAACTCTATCATAATCAAAAAGATTGAAAAATACTATTTTTCAATTCTGGTTATTTGTATGTTGATTTTGTATTCATCTAATGTTTATGCTCAAAATGTTCCTAGCTCGGCTGATTCTTCGCGTGTACATCAAAACACACCACAATTATTATTACCAAAGCCTGATATACAAGCTCCTTTAAAAAAAGGTGAGATTACCCCAACTCCAGTCCCTGAAGGGGCAGAGCTGTATAGCTTTAAATTATATAGAGTAGAGTTAGATGATATGACAGCTTATAAAGATGCTGATATTGCTCCTTTATATAGTAATATAATTGGCAGAGATGTTTCTTTTGCTGATATTCTAGCCCTTGCAGATAAAATTACGGTTAAATATCGTAATGATGGTTATGTTTTATCCAGAGTAATAGTTCCTGCACAGAAAATTAATAATGGTCTTGTACGGTTGCAGGTATTAGAAGGTCATATTGATAATGTTATTATCGAAGGCGATGCAGGCAATAAATATACAAAAAAATTGATTAATAAGTATCTGCGACCTGTAAAAAGCTCTAAGCCATTACAAATGAAGAAATTAGAGCATGCTCTTTTATTGATTAACGATTTAGCAGGTGTTTCGGCTCGAAATGTTATAGTCCCATCGACTGAAATTGCGGGGGCGGCGGATTTAAAAATTATTTTAGAGAAGGCAAAAAAAATAACCTCTTTCATGCAAGTGGATAATAGAGGCTCAAGGTATTTAGGGCCTCTACAAAGTAATTCAGCTATGCAGTTTAGTAATATATTTAAACGTAATGAAGCTATAAATTTGCAAATGATGACTACGCCTCAATCAGGTAAAAGAGAGCTTGACTATGTTTCTCTATCTTACAGTGAGAAGGTAGGAGGTTTTGGCACTTCTTTTTCTGTTAACGGCAGCATTACTTCAACTAAGCCAGGGTTTGAGCTATCTGAATTTGAAGTTAAGGGTATTTCAAACAGTATGTCACTTGCTTTACAACAGCCACTAATAAGGTCAAGAACGACTAATGTTACCGCAGATTTATCTCTTGAGATGAATAATACAACACGAAAAGACAATCTTAGTGTTGTAAAGATTAAAGATAGTTTGCGTGTTCTAAGGGCTGGTATTAACGCTAAACATTTTGATAGCTTGTCAGGTATAAGCTCAGGTAATCTAAGATTTAGTCATGGCTTGAATATGTTTGGAGCTAGAGAAACAGGCACGGCTAATATGACTAGAGCGGATGGAGTTAGCGACTTCTTCAAGGTGAATGGTGAGCTATCCAGAACCCAACGTTTGAGTGATAAAGTTCAATTAGTGGCAGCTGTGTCAGGGCAAAAATCAGCTCATATTCTATTATCATCAGAGGAGTTTGGTGTTGGTGGTGCATCATATGGTAGAGCCTATGATGGTTCAGAAATCACAGGTGAAGATGGTGTTGCGGCAAAAGTAGAGCTTCATTTATATAACCCATACGCTATAAAATGGCTTGATAGCTATCAGTTTTATACGTGGTATGATGTTGGGCGTGTTTGGGATCGTGATAATAGCATAGTGAAAGATAAGCAACGCTCACTAGCATCAACGGGGCTGGGCGTGCAAAGTAATTTTGCTAAGGGAATGTCTTTAACTGCCGAGTTTGGTCTACCATTAACTAGAGATGTTGAAGTTAGTGATAATACAAATCCAAGATTGTTTGTTACTTTATCTGCTCGGTTTTAAAGCTTTAAGTTGGAAGTGCTGTTTTGACCAAATTCACCCAATAGCTTGCACCAATTGGAATAACATCATCATTAAAATCATATTGAGAACTATGCAGTGAGGCTGATTTATTCTCATCTTTTTGACCTAGTGCAATATATGCTCCAGCAGATTTTTCTAAGAAAAATGCAAAGTCTTCTGCTCCCATAGTTGGAATAAATTCATCATCAGCATTTGCCTCGCCAACAGTTTTTTTTGCGGCTTGAAGAGCGAGCATAGTTTCTTCTTTAGTATTAACAACAGAAGGATAGCCATGCTCATATTTAACATCAACTGAACACTTAAAAGATTTTGATATATGTTCTGCGACTTCACTAATACGTTTTTCAAGCATATTACGCATTTCTGAACCAAAACAACGTACAGAACCGCCTAGTTCAACATATTCAGGCATAACATTTAAGCTTTCACTACCTTTTGATTGAAATCTAGTAACGCTAATTACAGCACCTTGCATTGGGTCTGTTTCACGGCTTATTATTGTTTGTAGAGCCATGACAAGGTCAGATGCTGCGGTTATAACATCAATATTCTGATGGGGCATTGCGGCATGTCCACCTTTTCCTGTTATAGTCATGGTAAAGCTATCAGCTGTCGCTGTCATTGCACCTGTGCAGATTGACATTTTACCTTTTTCTAATGCTGGCCAATTATGCATGCCAAAGATTGCTTTACATGGGTATTTATCAAAAAATCCCTCCTCAACCATTACACTAGCACCAGCACCACCTTCTTCGGCAGGTTGGAAAATAAGATGCACCGTTCCATCAAAGCAATCTGTATTGCGTGATAAATATTGAGCTGTAGCCATTAACATTGCAGAGTGACCATCATGGCCGCAACCATGCATTTTACCATGGTTTTGAGAGCAGTAAGACAAACCTGTTTGCTCTGTAATATCTAAAGCGTCCATGTCGGCACGTAGAATAATTGTTTTATCTTGGTCTTTTGTTGAGCAATTTTTACTGTGTATAGTGGCTACAATTCCAGTTTTTGCCCAGCCACGTGTGTGTGATATATTCCATTCATCTAGTTTTGAGGCTATAAAATCAGATGTCCAAAACTCTTCAAAGGCCGTTTCTGGACGTTGGTGTAGCTCTTGTCTCCATGATGCAACTTCATTTTGTTTTTTTTCTATAGCGGAAATAATAGGCATAAATATGTCCTTTTTACAATCATCTAAAATAGCGTTTTAACCATTGGTCACGATTATGACGAATACCCTTGCTTAAATCTGGGTTGTCTATAGAGCCATGATTTTTTTTAGCTAAATTTTCAATATTTGTTTTGAATTTATTGAAAACATTACTTCTTTCAAAGCTAATTTTAATATTTTCTCCTGTTTTTCTATGAGTTAAAACAGACTTGTTCATAGCATTAATAAAGTGTTGAGCCATAGTTGGCATACCTTCAATTCTAAGAGAGTACCAGTTATCAGAAGAATTTGTAAGATTATCTAAGTTTTTTTGTTTGTTGGAGCTTGCTTCTAAAGAAGGCGGTACATTTGGTAGTGGCCTCCAACCCAAACGTTCAGCTGTTTTTTGTATAGCTTCATATTTCATCCTTGCAACAAAACATTCTTCTGGCGGCTCAACAAGATATGATCGTAATATTTGTGTTGAGGTCATGATATCAAATACTCCAGTAAAACCATTTAAACCAGAAATTCTAGTAGAGCCAACTTCAATCCATTTAACATTGTCTATACCATTTTCATTGATTGTGTGTGCATATGATATAGAGGCAGCAACAATTTTGCCCTCTGCACTTTCAATTATTACTACAGATCCATCATCTACATGGTTTTCTAATATTTCTTTATTTCTTTCACAAATATTTTCATGTTTGTTTTTCTTATAGAAATTAATAACTTTATCTAATTCTGCTTTTTTAGCCATTCTAACGTAGTATGTTTCAGGCTCTTTTTGATTATCAGCCATTTATATAAGCTCCCTGATTATTATTTAATGCCTTCTTGTTCTAGTAGAAGCTTTCTTGAAAGCTTACCTACGGCTGTTTTTGGCAAAGGCTCATCACGGAATATTATACGTCTTGGAATTTCTGTTAATGATAGTTTATCTTTCAGAAATGCTTTTAGCTCCACATCTGTTAGTGTTGAACCATCTATAGTTTTTACCCAAGCCCAAACAGTCTCGCCCCTTTTTTCATCAGGAACACCGACAACAAGGCATTCTTCTATATCTGCATGTTTGTGAATTTGAGCTTCAACCTGCGTTGGGTAAACATTATAGCCATTAATTAGAATCATATCTTTTAGTCGGTCTAGTAAGAATACGTAACCATCTTCATCAATATACCCTATATCGCCAGTATGAAGGCGACCATTACGCAAGACCTTATCTGTTTCTTCTGTTGTTTTATAGTAACCTTTCATCACTTGAGGACCTTTAAAACATATTTCACCTGTCTCACCAGTAGCTACGGCAGATACACCATCTTTAAGGTTAATAACCTCAATAGTAGTCCCTGGAATTACAGGACCAATTGAGTTAGTTTTATTTACGCCAACTGGTGGATTACTGTTAGTCACGGGGGAGGCCTCTGTCAGTCCATAAGCTTCGACAACTTTTGCCCCTGTGTTCTTTTCAAACAGTTCTTTTGTTTCACGAGGGATTGGCGCTCCACCAGCTACACAGTATTTAGTATAAGAAAGATCAATATCTTTGGTTAGTGGGTGTGATGCAATTACTCCAAAAATAGTAGGTACACCTGGAATTATTGTTGGTTTTTTCTCACGCAATATTGGAGCAATAATTTTAGGATCAAAATGTGAAACAAGTAAAATTTCAGCTCCGCATCTAAATGAATAATTCATAACCACAGTCATGGCAAAGACATGAAATAACGGTAAAATACCTAGTGTTTTTTCTTCTCCATCAACAATTACATTTTCTAGTAGAGTGTAGAATTGTTCAACATTTGCAAATACATTGGAATGAGTAAGCATAGCAGCTTTAGGAACGCCAGTTGTTCCGCCAGTATATTGCAAGACAGCAATATCTTCTAGTGGGTCAATTGACACACTTTCATACACACCATCATTATCAATTACATTGTCAAAAGAAATATGCTGTTCATCAAATACTATATCTAATGGTGTAGATTTAGTTGGGCAAATAACTAATTTTTTTAGATCTGTAGAATTTAATATTTGTTCTGATTTACTTAATATATCCTCATTATCTATAATTATTAATATATCAGTTTCACTATTTTCGACTTGAAATGTTAATTCTCTGATTGCATATAATGGATTATAATTTACAACAGTTCCACCAGCTTTAAGAATGCCGTAATAGAATGCAATTGAATAATGAGTGTTAGGCATATATATGCCAACTTTAATTCCTTTGCTTACTCCTAAAGCCTGCAGTCCTGTTGCGACCTTGTTTACAAGCAAACCAAATTCTTTATAGCTAAAGTTAATGTCCTCAAAGTTAATAGCCGGTCTCTCGGCATATTTTTCAACGGCATCATCTAGAATCTTAAAAACGGGGTTTGGTACAAATGAAAAGTCAGCAATAGAATCACTATCATTTGTTGTGCTGTAGATATCTTGCTTCATGGAAGACACGTGCATATGCAGTACTCCTTAATTTCAATTAATAAACGGCTGTGCCATTTTTATAGTATACCTAATATTGAAATTCAAGCTTTTTTAAAATTAAATAAAGAATAATAAAATTGTGACACCTAAAGCAATGCGATAAATAACAAATGGAGTAAAAGTAAATTTTTGTAGCCATTTCAGCATTAATATAATAGATAACCACGCAGAGAAAAATGAAAAGACTACAGCAAACAAGGCATCAATACCTAAAGAAATACTGCCTGAACCTATTAAATCATATAATCCAATAGCTCCAGCCCCTGCGATAACGGGCATGCCAATTAACAAGGAAAAACGAGCAGCTTCAACTCTAGAAAGACCAAGACCTCTTGATGCTGTCATAGTAACTCCTGAACGGCTAACCCCTGGAATTAAGGCGAATATATGAGCAATACCAATGATAAATGCTATTTTTATTGATACATCGTCGCATTTCTTCTCTATCTTTCCAAATTTATCAGCAATAAATAGTGCTATGCCAAAGATAATACTCATTAAAGCAATGGTTTTAATATCACGCAGACCATCAGGGAAGACTATATGAAATATTGCTCCTGCGATAATTACTGGAATACTTGCAACTATAATATTGTGTAGTAATTTTTTATCATTTTTGTTTGCTTTTGGGTAAGTACAAGTTGTTTTAATTAATAAAAAAACATCTTTATAAAACACAGTGGCAACCGCCAATAAAGACCCCATATGCACTGCAACATCAATAATTAGCCCTTGGTCCGCCATGCCTGTTAAATGAGGAAACAGCACTAGATGCGCACTAGAGCTTACGGGTAAAAATTCAGTAATACCTTGAATAATTGACAATAGAAAAAGATGCCATAAAGCCATGCATGTAGCCTATTTCTCTAAGACACGATTAATTATAGTCTCGCTGTGTTTGGTGTAACGCTCCATATCAAATAAAGTTTCAAGCTCTGCCTTTGAGATATGGCTAGAAATATTTTCATCAGCAGTAAGAAAATCAAGGAATGTTTTATCTGGATCTTCCCATGTTTTCATTGCATTTGTTTGTACGGCTTTATATGCATCTTCACGGCTCATACCTTTTTGAGTTAGCTCTAATAATAAGGCATGAGAAAAAGGCAGGCCACGCAAGTGGTTTAAGTGCTTCTCCATTGTATCTGGGTATAGAACTAGTTTATCAACCACACCAATTAGACGATGAATCGCAAAATCAAGTGTTATTGTCGCATCAGGAGCAATCATACGCTCTGTTGATGAGTGAGAAATATCTCTTTCATGCCATAGCGTTACATTCTCAAGGGCAGGGGTTACGTAGCCTCTGACAATTCTTGCTAGACCTGTTAAATTCTCAGTTAAAATAGGGTTGCGTTTATGTGGCATGGCTGAAGAGCCTTTTTGTCCTTTAGAGAAAAATTCTTCGGTTTCCCTAACTTCGGTGCGTTGTAAATGTCTAAATTCTGTTGAAATATTTTCAATTGAACAGGCAATGATTCCAAGCGTTGCAAAGAACATAGCATGCCTATCTCTAGGAATTATTTGAGTAGATACTGGCTCAACTGTAAGGCCAAGTTTATCTGCAACATATGCTTCAACTGCTGGATTAATTGTTGAGAACATGCCAACAGCACCAGAAATAGCACAAACAGAAATTTCTTCTCGGGCAAGTAATAAGCGTTTCTTTGCTCGTTTAAATGCAGCGTAGTGGCTTGCAAGTTTAACACCGAAAGTCATAGGTTCAGCATGGATTCCATGACTACGACCTATACAAGGCAGGTTTTTGCTTTCAAGCATGCGACGTTCTAAAACTTCTAATAGTTTATCCAATCCTTCTAATATTAAATCAGACGCTTGTTGTAATTGAACAGAAAATGCTGTGTCCAACATATCAGATGAAGTCATACCTTGATGCAAAAAGCGAGCAGGATCGCCAACATATTCAGTAACATTGGTTAAAAATGCAATAACATCATGACGAGTTTCTCTCTCAATTTCATCAATGCGTTCTATATTAAAATCAGCTTTTTCTCGGATAATGGCAGCTGTGCCTTTTGGTACAACACCTAAATCCTCTTGAGCCTCAGTTGCCAGAGTTTCAACTTCTAACCAGATTTTATATCTGTTGTCAGTTGTCCAAATAGCTTTCATTTCTTCACGGGCAAAACGATCTAGCATTTTATTTCTCCATATTGATTAAATTGATTAATTTTTAATCGGGCTTATTCCCAAATCTTTTAAGTTTTTCTTGCTTAGGTTTTCTTTATTTTCAGCTTCGTACTCATTAAAAACTTGCTGTACAGTGCTATGTTTTTTTAAGAAATCCATATCAATTCCAGATTTTTCCCCATGAATACGCACCGCTTGCAAAACGTCCCAAACGCTAGTTTCTTCAAAGGGACGACCAGGTAAAAAACTAGGTGGTGTTTCTTGAGTTTGTTTAACTATATTTTGTTCCTCTAGTGCGGATAATATTACGTTGGCTGATTTTGTTGGCACTTGAAGTGATTTTGATAGGTTTTCAATCGTGAGAGCAGCTTTTTGTGAATAAAAATTCTTTGCAATTAAGCTACACATTGCAACTGCTGCCCATTCACGCATTCTAGGACTCATTATTAAATGCTTGCCAGCCATTATTTGATTGCTAGGGTTTTGTATATAGTATGAAATGCTTGCTCCAATTAAAACAATTAACCATGCAAGATATAGCCATATCATAAAGAATAATAATGTAGCAAAAGTTGAATAAATCACGGTGTAATTATTTGCTCCTGATACAAATATAGCGAATAAAACCCCAAGAGTTTTCCAGAGGGCGGTTGCTGTTGTACCACCGATTATTGCAGGCACTAAACGTACTTTTGTGTTTGGAATAAAAGCATAAATAAAGGTAAATGCTGCTGTCATAATAATGAATGGCAGCACTATATCTATTTTAGAAAATAAGCCATTTATTAAAGACGTGCCTGTTATTTTCTCAATAATATCAGCATTCCTTGCAGAGGTTGTCATGCCAATTGAAATTATAATAAGTACAGGGCCAACTAATAAAACGCTTAGGTAGTCACTGAATCGTGCAGCCAGCTTTCTAGCTTGGACAATGCCCCATATATCGTTAAAGCTACGCTCTATTTTTTGTAGTAGTGATAAAACACTATATAGTAAGAAGCCTAAACCAACAGAGCCTAGAATTCCAACCTGAATATTATCGACAAAGCCTATAATATTTTCAATGATTTCAAATTTTTTATCGCCCAGAGGTTCAAGTACACTGAGTAATAGAGGCTCTATTTGATTATGTACGCCAAAGCCTTTTAAGACAGAAAAACTAATGGCCAATAAAGGAACAAGTGATAAAAGTGTCGTATAAACTAGGCTCATGGCTCTTAAATTAATTTGTCCATGACGAATATCTGACGCTAGAGCAATTAGTATTCTAATAAAGCGACGAAGACAATAAACTGGCTTTGTTTCAGATTTTTGATTTTTCCAAATCCATTTTATAAAGTCTTGTTGCTGGTGTTTTGGTATAAAAAGCATGCTTTATTTTCTTTTATCTTCCAAAAAGACCTTTCAATAATTGTTCAGGGTTATCTTTAATATTTTTTAGGTTTTTTATATTCTTAATTTGACCTTTTACATCATTTTTAATGGTTCTGCCAACATCTTCCAGCTTGTCAGGATTAGCCAAAACATCATTTATAAGAGCTTTATAATCAGGCTTGATTTTTAGATTACTCCAAGCACCTTTAATATCAACAGGAATGGCAAGACCAGTAGTTGAAGTTTTAGATATGCCTGTAGTCGTATCTTTAACCGTAGTTTTCTTTAAAACCATTTGGGGTATGATACGATAGTTCATATTTTGTTTTGGCAGGCTAATATTTCCAGAGCCACTAGCTTCAACTAAAGGGCCAACAAAGTGTAAATCCTTATTAGTTACAACTCCCTTGGTGATTGCGAAGTTTGCATCAAAATTTGAGAATTTAGTTCCTCCATCACCAAGACCTATATTAGATAAGCGTTTTTGCATCATTTGTGCGATATTTACAAAGTCTATACCTTCAATTTCTCCATCTTTTAAATGCATACCACCATTACCATTTAAATTGGATATAATAGATTTCTGTGATTGACCAATAGAGTTTGCTTTAAAATTAACTTGCCCAATACCAGATAGTACATTTATATCGGCAAAAGTCTTCAATAGTGGTTTAATCGCCATGTTATTGGCTTTCATATCGACATTGATTTTTGTCTTAGCACCATTTTCTTGTAAATTGAATTGAGCAGAAATATTTCCTTTATCAATAGATGTTTCTGGCATGTTAAATAGTAATTTACCATCAGATAACTGTATTAAGGCTGTGCCTTTGCCAGTTTTAATATCTTTATAAATAAACCCATTATGATTAAGAGCAAATCTAGCCTTTAAAGCATGTAATGCAGATAAATCAATTTTTTCATCTGACCAATCATTATTAGAGCTTTCACTTACTTGTGCTGTACTTACCTCACTTGTATTTGATTTGTTAAGTTTGTTTAATAGCTTTGGAATATCTAATGGCTCTGGCAATATTAAATCAGCATTTATATAAGGCACACCTTGCTTTTTATCATAGAAAGCCAATGATCCTGCCATACTCATGTCATCTAGCTCTATTTGCATATCAGACATTTTAGCCGAGATATTAACATCTTCAGCTTTGGCTATTGTAATATCAGAGCTTGAAAGTTTTAATGTATTAAAAGGTATTTCCCCCGCCCCAGTTGGGCTAGCCCAGTTCATTAACCCATTTATATCTGAAATAACTGTATCCATTTTGACCGTCATATATTTATTTGTATTTTCTAAAAACTGTCCATTTACAGATATTTTGGCAAAAGGCTCAATTTTTAAAGAAACAGCACCTTTAAATGGTGACATAGATATTAGAGATGCTAATTTATCTGCAGATAAGTCAATTTTTATATTTCTAGCTCTATATTGAGCATCACCTTTAACTTTAATAATAGAGTTCATACCTTTTGCATCTATAGAAATATTAATCTCATCAAGTGCATATTTTGTTTTTTGGCTGTGGTCATTATAACTTAAAACACCATCTGTGATTTTAAATTCTCCAAGTTTAATATTAAAATCTTTAGGAATTGAGCTTTCTGATGATTCAGTTGAACTACTGGTGTCTAGTTTTAGTGAGTTGTTATTATTATCAAATTCCCAGTTGCTTTTGCCATCTTTGTTTAATTCTAAGTAAATACGAGGTTTCCGCAGGATAAAGCGTGATACTTCAATGCTTTTGCTGAATAAAGGTAGTAATTTAAGCTCTGCATCTATTTCATCTAAGGTAATTAAGTTTTTTTCATGTCCCCAATCGGCATTAGATAGTGATACATTTTTTAAATTAAGTGATATGTTAGGCCATAAAGATACTTTGATTTCTCCATCAATTAATAGGTCACGCCCAATTTGCTTTTTTACTTGAGCTTGTATTTCTGGCTTTAATTTTTCCAAAGGAATCAGCTGTGGTAATAAAAATATCCCACCCACTGTAAGTAAAATTAAGATAAATATAGCATTCATTATTAGCTTCTTCATATTACTACCCTTATTGTATCAAGATATTTAAAAATATTTATATATAAGGGTATAGCTTAGTATTTCACTATATGGAAGTAAGAAAATCTAAAAAAGCATTGACATAACCTTTTAAAAGTGTTATAAAAAGATGTTCTGTCAATAAAAGTGGGCAGTAGTGATTCTATAATAAATGAAAGAGGTAGGTAAAATGAGTGAAGAAGATAGAAAAGTAATGCCAGACAGTGATATGAAAGATATTGCAGAGCAAATAAAAAATTTAGATGCTGATGATTTTATTCATGTAAGTGATGATGATGTTCCAGTTTTTGACCCTGATGATACAAGCTCGGAAGATATGTTTGCAGATCTAGGGCTTGAAAGACCAGAGAAAGAAGCTCCAGTAAATGAACAACAGCAAGCAAGAATCGTAGAGCTTGAAGAGCAATTAGCTAAAGCAAATGCAGAAAATGTGAAGTTAAAAGAAAGAAATGAACATTTAGAAGGATTAGTTGCATCAGCAGATAAGCAACGTGAGCTTCTCCAAGATCGTTTTAATGTTCAATCCGCAAGAGAAATGGATAAATTCATCAAAAAAGTATTCCTACCAACTGTAGATAATCTTGAAAATGCACTTAAATATATTGAAGGTGATAAAGATATTGAAGGTATTACAGGGGTTCTGACGCTTTGTTATAATGATTTGGCTTCGGTTGGAGTTGAAAAAATGGAAGTTGTTGGACAAAAATTTGACCCTGAATTTCACAATGCATTAACTGTTGGGGCAGATCCAACTAAAGGTAATAATACAATACTAGATGTACAAGAATCTGGGTATATGAATACTAAAACAGAGACACTTGTGCGTGCGCCGAGTGTTATTGTTAATAAAGTGTAATAAAACTGTTTTTCCTTAAAGATACCCATTCTTAAATTATTAAGAGTGGGTTTTCTTTATCTTTACACTGTGTTAAAAATAGCTTTAAAGTAATTTGTATTAAAAAAGATTAGGTTGTCTACAAATTACAACGAGCGACTGCGAAGCGGGCTTTGCCCGAAGCCTTAAGTGGCGTTTGAACGTAGTTTGTTATACAAACTACTATAAGTTAAAGAAAGGGATAAAATGACAGATACAGATACTAATCCACAAGAAGATAATTTCGAAAATAGTGACGAAGTTAATGTAGAAGAAACACTTGAAAATGTTACTTCAATTAATATTGAAGAGATTTCGGACATGCCTGAGCAAGACGATTATGCAGTATTAGTGGCGTTAAAAGAAGAAAACACAGAATTAAAAGATAAGATGCTTCGTGCTTTGGCAGAAGTTGAAAATATCCGTCGTCGCAGTGAAAAAGAGCGTGAAGATACAGCAAAATATGCAATTGCAAAATTTGCTCGTGAGCTTTTAGGTGTTGCTGATAATTTGAGGAGAGCACTTGATTCTATTCCAGAAGAAAATAGAGAAAGTAATGAACAGTTACAAAATATTTTTATTGGCGTTGAATCAACAGAAAAAGAGCTGTTGCGTGCATTTGATAGCTTAGGGATTAAAAAGAATGTGCCTATTGATGAGCCATTTAACGCTAATTTTCATGAGGTAATGTTTGAGGCAGATATGCCAGATAAAGTACCAGGGCATGTAATAGAAGTATTAGAGGCTGGATATATGATACATGATCGTCTTTTACGACCTGCGAGAGTTGGGGTGGCGAAGAAACCTAAATTGTCAACAGAAGAACATATAGATGAAGAAGTGTAGGGGGCTATAATGAGTGAACAAGAAAAAGATAGAGCAGAGGAATCTCAAGGACAGAAGAGTTTATTTTCGCTATCGGATAAAGTAAAAACTGGCTTAAAATATGTAGGTATTGGTGCTTTGGCCATAGGTGGACTTTTTCTATTAACAAAACCACCAATTTTATTTGTAGCTTTGAGATTAGCGGCGACTTTAGCTGTGGTTGGTGGAGTAGGTTATGGTGTAACATCGCTGGTTCGCAGTGTTATTGGTTCTTCTAATAAACCAGAGGCTTCAGAAAAACCAAAGACTCAAAAAAAAATGAAAAAGACACATCTTTTTTCTAGGCGTACAATTAAAATTCAAGAGCCTAAATCGGATTTTAATGTAAAGACTAAGCTTGAAAATAGTAATGTGAAGGATCATAAACAAACGCGGAAACCTAAGCAAACAGTGCAAAAACCAAAGTAAAAACTATAAAATATATTAAGATGTATTTTATATGCTTGATTTATGTATGAATTTGTTTTAAGTTCTCTTGCAACAGTTGGGGTGTGGCCAAGTGGTAAGGCACCGCTTTTTGGTAGCGGTATGCGCAGGTTCGAATCCTGCCACCCCAGCCAGTTTTCCTTTCATATTCGTTCATTTTTGTTTATAATAGCCTTGCTCTACAAGGCTTTGTGCTGATTCTGTTTTCACGGTCGTTCGTCGATATTCATGGGAATTCAGTCAAATTCACAACATTTGGGGGCACAAAGGGGACATAGCGTCCCTAAATTAACAAAAAGGGATGCCCCCATGAAATTAACTGATTTAAAATGCAAAACCGTAAAACCAGAGAAAAAAGCGAGAAAGCTTTTTGACGGTGGCGGAATGTATCTAGAAATTATGCCAACGGGGGCAAAATATTGGCGTTTAAAATATCGTTTTAAGGTCAGTGGAAAAGTTAAAGAGAAGCGTTTGGCTCTAGGCGTTTATCCAGCAATCTCTTTAAAAGATGCCCGATTAAAACGTGATGAAGCAAAACGTCAGATCGCATCAGGTAAAGACCCTTTGCTCGAAAAGAAAAGGCGTTTAATGCTTGCAGAGCAAAATAATGCAATTACGTTTAAAGCGGTTGCCTTGGACTGGTATAATAACAGGCAAAATATGTGGAAACCCCGCTATGCGGTAGAAGTCATGAAAAGGCTCGAAGATGATATTTTTCCCTATATCGGTGAATACCCTATTACAGACATAGACCCACCATTGCTTTTACAGGTTATACGCCAAATTGAAAAGAGGGGCGCGTATGACCTTGCAAAACGGCAACTCCAAAAATGTGGCGAAATTTTGCGTTTTGCGGTAGCAGAAGGAAAACTTAAAAGTGACCCGTCTAGAGATATCCGCGATGCCCTAAAACCTGTTAAACAAACCCACTTTGCCGCTTTAGATGTAAAAGAACTTCCTGAATTCTTGTGCGCTCTAGAAAGAAATGATGCACGCCTTTATGAAAGCACGCGCAATGCGCTTAAATTAATCATGCTGACCTTCGTCCGCACAAGTGAACTTATCAATGCACGGTGGGATGAAATCGATATTGAGAATCAGGAATGGACTATCCCTGCTGAAAGAATGAAAATGGGAAAAGAACATATTGTCCCCCTATCCAAACAAGCTATATCGATTCTTGAAAAGCAATGTGAACTGTCAGGAAATAGAGAACTTGTTTTCCCAAGTAGCATTAAGCCAAAAAAATCAATGAGCAACAACACCATTCTTGGCGCATTAAAACGTATGGGCTATAAAGGTCGTATGACAGGGCACGGTTTTCGCGCCCTTGCCATGAGTTCCATTAAACAAGAACTCGGTTACAGACATGAAGTTATTGATCGTCAACTCGCCCATGTACCAAAAAGCAAAATTGATCGCGCCTATGATCGCGCAATGTTTCTGGACGAACGTAAAGTAATGATGCAAGAATGGGCTGACTATATAGATACCATCGCTTAACGTGATCAAATTGATCACAGCAATTTTAGAAAGATAACGTAATGAGCAACAATATTGGGAAATTAGAACTTTCCGTAAATCAGTGTTTTAAATTATTAGACCAAAGCTTTAAGCGAACACAATATTTTTCATGCATTGCTGACAACCTTAGCTTGTCTAGTCTTCCCAATGATTGGGTAATTAAACGTGAAGACGGCATCAATTGGGGAATAAAAGAGCCAGAAACAGAAGAAAACAAGCAACATATCCTAGATGGCTATAAACATTTCATACAATGTTATTTGGTACGCGATTGTATCGAAAGCTTTGCTTTGTCACTAGATGACTTCTTCTTTACGCTACTGCTTGCTGGAAAAAAGGTCAATCCAAGTAAGCCTCTCTATGACGCGCTATCTGACGAGGATAAAGCATTGCTTAAACTTTTTGAAGGTGACGGATTATCTTCACAGAATGGAAAAGTGCAAAAACTAAAAAAACAGTTTGGAATAGAGTTATCGCCTGAACAACACACTATTATTTCAAGCTTAAAAGACATCAGGAATTGTTTTGCCCATAGCAATGGTTTTGTGAGAAATACGGATGGAAAAAAGGCTGACAAAGGGATTAGGAAATTTCATTGGCAGACAATCTCTATCACTGCAGTCGGTGCGGAAACACAGAAAGAGTTTCAATTAAAAATTGGTGAGCGTTACCCAGAGGCTATGAGCATCGGCCTTCAAATTAAAGAGCATTCAAAACACTTTAAAATAGGAGAACAATTATCTTTCTCCCCAGTAGAAGCCTATGAAATAGGCCTCTCTCTACACCAAATAGGCGCGCACTACACTAAGAGTATAAAGTGATGACATTTTATACCGACAAAGGAATTGAAGATATTTGTTCCTGCTTAGGTATTAAAAATAAGGCTCTTAAAATGGAATTCAAAGAACTTATTGAACACGCCACAGAACGCTATTTCCTTTTAAAGCAAACACGCGAGAATAAACTAACAGACAGCGCAGAAAAGAAGAAATTAGAACAACTTGCAAAGCACCTAAACAAAAGCAAAGAGCTTTATTCTGATATTTCAGAAATATCAAAAGGTAGCGTTCTTCGATTTTACGACGGCCTTGAAAGATGCAAAAAGCCATTTGCAGATGAACAAACATTACTTACCGAAAATTCCTATGATCGGCGTTCCTTACAACCTCAATTTATAAAAAATATATTATCTGTTTTGGAACAGGCCGCTTACGAAGCGTTAAAAGAACCCGCATTAAAATTTAACAAAGCAAATAAAACGGAATTGGTTTTATCTTGGATTTATAGTTTTTCTGATTTTTGGGAAAAATATTCAACCGTAAAACTAGTGCAAAGCAAACACAATTCAGCCCTTGGGCGATATGATTCCCCCGCCATTCGTATACTTTATAAAATGGGCGAGCCATTAGGCTTTGGCGAAAAATCAGGTGGCTCAATCTTGGCAGAAGCCTTAATTCTTTATGCTAAAAATAAAGCTGAAAAAGAAAACAGCTTTTTTAAAACAAGGGGTTCTTTGTTTCAGGAGGAATGACCTCAAAACGAACCTCAAAAATCCTGCCGACATAAAAAATCATAATGCGTAAAATTCTTGTGTGACGAACAATTAACACAAGGAGAAACTTATGCAATTAGCATTATCAATCGAAGAAGTCCGCGCCTATACAGGTATTGGTAAAACACGTTTATACGAAGCCCTCAACCGTGGTCAATTAAAAGCAAAAAAGTTTGGGCGCAAAACAATCATATTAAAAGATGATCTAGATGATTTTTTAGAGAGCCTCGATAGCTACCTTCCAGAAAATGAAGATTAAACAGATTTTACACTGTCAAAGGGGCGCTGTAACACCCCTATCTAGAAATACATGGACAAAAAATATCATGGAAAAAATATATCAAAACTTTGATGGTCTGGACGTATCTTTTAAAGGTGCGTTACCTATTTATATTTTGGATCAACTTAAAAGTGCCAAATATGATGCCATAGAACAACATGGAAAAGTTTATATTAAACTTGGTGCTGCAAAAGTTCCAGTCTCTGTCGATAGAACAGGTGCAAAAGGTGGATATTCTTTTATTATTGATACAGGTATTGATCGAGAAACATGGTTTATTGCCAATTCAACTTTTAAAAATCGTTGGAATATTCGTGTTTCTTTAAAATCTATGGCCTTAGCCATACATGGTTACAAAAAAGCCAAACGCAATATGTTAGAGGTTTTGGATTTATTAGAAGTCAAAGGCGAATATCGTGAAGAAAACGAAGAAAAAGGTTTGCGTTATAACTTTCCACAAGAACGCATTGCACGTGTTGATTTTTGTATCGATTTTAAAACAGATCATTTTGAACCAAAGGTTAAATGCTTTGTAGCGCACCAACACTCCCATAGAGAATTTATTCAATCCGCAACAAACAACTTTATTGCGAAGGGAAAAGTTATCGAATCCGCACGTATTGGTACAATGCCCAATAAACAAATCGCATTATATAACAAAACCAATGAAATTATATTCAACCAAAAATTATTTTGGTGGGATATTTGGGACATAGATAAAGATACATTCAAAGGTGAAATATGGCGTGTTGAGGCACGCGCAGGAAAACATGAATTAAAAAAATGGAACATTAAAACATTCGAAGAATTAGAGACCCGTGTTGGAAATGTGATGTGGTCAATTTTCAAAGATATCCGATATGTTGTGCCAAATAAAAATGATAGTAATTCTGCCCGATGGCCTAACGCAAACTTTTGGGACATAGCCACCAACACAACATATGATGAATTGCTTGGATATTCATCCAACGCAAAGAAAGGCAGAATAGTTAAAGATTTACGCAGTAATATTGCCCGCCGTTATAAAATTTTAATAACAGGCATTATTATTGGATATACCGCAATCTTGGGGAAACCCATTTCTGAATTACCGCAAGTTTTAGATACAATTAAAAAAGACATTATAAATTACGCCCATCAGTTCCCTGATGAAGTCGAAGAAAAACATGACCGCACATTAAAGAAATACTTTTTCTTAGATGATTAGGTTTTACATTTATTTTCTTTCTCTAAAACAATTAAATGCTCTTTTCTTTTTTCTGCGGCTTTAATTGCATTTGAATAATTTGATTGTTTAGCAATCACATTAAACGGAAACCAAAGCAACCCATCAACAACGTCTGCGCCTGTCATGTCTTCTTTATCTTGATTAACGCCGTCAACAATAGTTTCGATACGTTTTTTTTCAATACGTATTTCTTTGCATGTTAAATAAGCATCGCTTCCTTTTGTTGTTGTAACAACTTCATGATTTGCACTATTAGCACACCCTGAAATTAAAAAGCATAGTGATATTATTGTGATTGTTTTTTTCATTATTTAAACTCCATTTCGTTATTAAAAACAAACGATCACCAGATTTCTCTGGTGATCGGGGAGTTTCAACCGTCCAGTGAACGGCACAGCGTATTTACGCAAGCGCTATTCTATTTCGCTGTCTCCCCGACCAAAGTCGAGAAAACAGCATCATGTTTAACGGCTAGATGCTTTTAGCCGCACTGGAAGAGGTTGAACGCCCCGAGCAAGCGAAAACTATTGCTTACCTGAAGCGACTATAGCTTTTACAGATTCTTGAAGCAAGAGAAATGAAAAGCAATATAATTATTTCATTTGTACAAAAGTAGTTAACTAAGATAGAAATAAATAAGAAAAATTATACACAATGTGATATATATATATTACCAGATGTACACTGCAAAATATAACAATCATGGATAGTAACAATTATGCCTGAAGATATTACACAAGAATGTATAGAAGAGCTTCTATCCGAGACAAATCTATTGTTTAACCATATATACTGGGTAGAACAATTATTTGATATTGAACCAAAAAGTAAAAAGCATAGAAAAACATCAATAGAATTTAGCGATATAAAAGAGCGAACTGAAGACTTTCTCCGTGAGTTGATTAACACCACAGTTAGGTGGGTATACAGCCAACAAAAAGTAGAGGACATTATTGAACAACGCCTTTTACTTACCCCTAAAGATATAGGAAACGCTTCAGCCTTCTTAACAACACAAGCTTTCTCTAAGTTTCGGCCTAACTTCCCTCAAGGCCAACTAGGAGAACTACTTTTATTCAATTTTATTCAGCACTTTTTTAACGCAGTTCCTTTGTTACGTAAGCAGTCTATCACTACCTCTACTGGACATGAAAGATTTGGAGCCGATGCAATACATTTCAAAAAAGAAAACAATAAGAATATTTTTATTCTAGGGGAATCCAAGTGCTACAAAAGTAAATACAAGTTTTCAGATGCTTTTTCAACTTCATTAGACAGTATTATTTCTTCATTTAACAACCTAGGTAAAGAATTAGGATTGTATGTTTATGAAGATTTCATAGATAAGCCTCTTGTAGATATTGCTATGGCATATAAAAACGGTGCTTTGGATAACGTACACTTTGAATTAGTTTGCTTGATTGCGTATCAAGAAAATACTTTGCCCACAGCAGATAGTGAAGAAGAAATTAAAGCTGAAATATTAAAAATGGTTGAAAAGAGGTGTTCTGATATTAAAGAGGAAACTTTTAACGGCATAAAACAAAACACTTTAAATAGAATCCACTACATATTCTTTCCTGTTTTTGAAATGGAAAAACTTCTTAATGATTTTTCCAAGAAAGTTGCTGCAAAATCATGACAAATATCAACAACAATGAAATAATTGACAAAATACTCTTACATGAGCATCAATCTGTAGCGCATCGTTTAGGATTGATAGAAGATATTTCGCAAGAAATCGATGATGATCTTTTAAATAATACTATAACTGTTATAAATGATCTTCTTGTTTCTCCAAATGATAAAACAAAAAAAATAATAGTTACTCTTTCATCTATTTTATGGACGTATCAAAAGAAACATTGGGAAGGCTTAAACGACTTCTTAATACGAGTTTTATCACAAATTGGTTATGCTCCTTCATCTATAATGATAGACACAGAATACGACCATGAGAACAAATGTTACTCTGGGGTCAATAGTCTTTTAGACCAACTATCAATTACCATAAATCAGCTGCAATGTGAAGTATTGGTAGGAGATCAGATTTTTCTACTTACTCAATTTCAGAAAAATATTTGGTCACAAATAGAACTTAATAAAACATTAGGTATTTCCGCACCAACATCTGCAGGTAAATCTTTTATTATTGCACTTAAAGCCATTGATCTAATATTAAAGGAAGAAGGATGTATAGTTTATATAGTTCCGACTCTTAGTTTAGTATCTCAAGTCTCAATTGACTTTAGAAAGTTATTAAATACATTTAACTTAAACGATTATGAGATATTAAACACATTTAATGGAGAAAGATTAGATCAGGACAAAAAGATTTTTGTTCTTACTCAAGAAAAAGCAATAGGGGCTTTTTCTCAAAAAAATATTCCTTTTAAGAATATACGCTTACTTATCGTAGACGAGATACAAAATATTGAAAGAGCTTCTAATGAAAACGAAGAACGAGCAAAAACTCTATATGATCTACTAATAGAATTTAAACATACTCCGTCTATAGACCGTATAGTAATTTCTGGACCACGAATTAATAATATTGGTAATTTGTGCCACAGTTTATTTGGAGAAGGGGCAGCAGAAGAAAATGAATCTAGTTCACCCGTTGCAAGTTTCACTTACTCTGTAGAAAAGAATAAAAAAAAGTACTTGTTCAAGCAACATAATGATATCAAAATGCAACCCACAGGAATTGAATTTAAACCCCCATATCCATTCCCTAAACCAGATGGTAAACTTTATAATGATAAATATTATAATTTTCTACATAAATTCATATCTTATTTATGAATCACCAGTAAAAATATAATTTTTTCTCCAACGGCCAATCAAGCAAGTAAAACGGCACTTGCTATGGCGGATCGCGTTTCTACTAAAAAAAATGAGAATAGATTAGATAGTTTAATAAGCTAC
>JAJFGX010000106.1 GCA_021775895.1 Alphaproteobacteria bacterium
TACGATCATTGAAGTCTTCAGCCCTGTGTCTGCGTGCGGCTTCTCTGTAAATATCTTGATTTTGTACGCTTACATTTGCACTATCAGAACAATTAACGCTAGTATTATTATTATAATTAACATCAGTATTTGAATCATAGCCTGTGCCACCAGAAGCAGATGTTGATGAATTTGAGGTGCCACCACAGACCATGCCTGTAGTCTTATATATAGCCTTTTGAACTGCGATACTTTCTGCATTCTCTGTCGCTTGTCTGATTTGGAGATCCTTAGCACGCTCAGCCGCTGCTCCGGCTCTATAATCATGGATTGCCCCAGCAGTTGCATCTTTAGCGGCTTCAGTTATTTGATAACTAATAGCTTCTTTAATTCCACTAAGGTCGATCCAATCACTTGCCATAACATTACCAGGTAGAGAACCAAACAATGTTGTCCCCATAACTGCCATGACTATTAATTTTTTTGCTTTTTTATTCATATCCATGATTAATGCACTCCTTTTATATTCAATATACGAATCTGTTTGGCATTCTTAAAATAGTTATATTAAGAAACACTGCCTATATATCCATTGTACCTTGAATTTACCCTTTATGTCAATTATTTAACATAGTTTTAATGGGGAGAGGTGTGTGGTTAGTATGTTGAACTAAAGAACTGCCTTTATAAATTGTTAAATATCAATATCTTGAGCAAATTTAGCATTGCTTTGAATAAATTGAAAACGTGACTCTGGTTTTTTACCCATTAGCTGTTCTACTAGCTCTTTTGTTGATGGTATAGTTATCGATTCGTTTTCTATAGACTCAGATTTTATAGATTCTGGTAAAATAATTCTCATTAATCCACGTTTGTTTGGATCCATGGTTGTTTCTTTTAACTGTCTTGCAGGCATTTCGCCCAGCCCTTTAAAGCGACTAAGGTCAATTTTTCTTTTACCTTTGAATATCGTTGCCATTAACTCATCTTTATGAGCATCGTCACGGGCATAGGCAACTAAACCGCCTGCTGCAAGGCGATAAAGTGGCGGCATTGCTAAATAAAGTCGCCCAGATTCTATGAGCTTTGGCATTTCCTTATAAAAGAATGTCATTAATAAGGCTGCGATATGAGCCCCATCAACATCAGCATCGGTCATGATGATAATGCGTTCATAGCGTAGCTTGCTGATATCAAATTCTTTACCAGTGCCACAACCAAGAGCCAGTATCATGTCTTTAATCTCTTGATTAGCCCCTACTTTTTCAGCTGTATTACTAGCGACATTAATTACTTTACCACGCAAGGGAAGAATTGCTTGAATTTCACGGTTTCTAGCTTGCTTTGCTGAACCTCCCGCACTGTCACCCTCAACGATAAAAAGCTCCGTATCATCGGCAGATTTACGGCTACAATCAGATAATTTACCTGGTAGGCGTATTTTACGAGTAGCAGTTTTTCTGACTAATGCTTTATCTTCTTTTTTGCTTAAGCGTTCTTCTGCATGCATTAGCACATAATCAAGCAGTTCATTGCTAATCGCTGGGTTTCCGCTAAGCCAATGGTCAAAGTAATCTCGCATGGCCGATTCGACTAAACGTGATGCTTGTGAAGAAACCAATTTTTCTTTTGTTTGTCCTTGAAACTGTGGGTCACGTATAAATAACGAAAGCATAATAGATGCTGTTCCTAGAACATCATCAGCAGTTAAAATAGTTCCACGTTTCTGCCCTATCATTTCCGCATAATTTTTAAGCCCTTTAATAAGTGCAGAACGTAAACCATTCTCATGTGTACCACCAAGTGGGGTTGGTACAGTATTGCAATAAGAACGAATGAAGGCTTTATCTTTATTTTCTGGCCATGTTACTGCAAATTCAATTTTACCGTTATTATCTGCAAGCTCGGCTGTATTATAAAATGGCTCTGGTGTGACTAATTTAGCCTCTCCCATTTTCTCTGATAGAAAATCAAGAATACCATTTGGAAAGTGAATTACTTCTTCTTGTGGAGCTACGCTAGAGGTGTTGATTAAATCTGGGTGACATTTCCAACGTATCTCAACTCCTTTAAACAAGTAAGCTTTTGAGCGAGCAAGTTTATATATTTTATCGGGTGAGAAATTAATAACTTCCCCAAAGATTTCTGTATCAGGCTTGAATGTAACACTAGTGCCACGACGATTATGAGTGCTACCAAGCTTTTCTAACTTGGTGGTTGCTATTCCTTTAGAGAACTCTTGAGCATATAATTGCTTATCTCTGGCAACCTCTACACGAAGGAACGAAGACAAAGCATTAACTACAGATATACCAACACCATGTAGCCCTCCTGCGGTTTCATAGGCTTTACCACCAAACTTACCGCCTGAATGCAGGGTGGTTAATATAACCTCTAAAGCAGATTTGTCTGGAAAACTAGGGTGAAGATCAACAGGTATGCCACGACCATTATCAGTAATTGTGACTGTATTGTCTAAATCAAGCTCAACTTCTATACGTGATGCATGTCCGGCGACGGCCTCGTCCATTGAATTATCTAATACTTCACTTACAAGGTGATGTAATGCTCGTTCATCAGTTCCGCCAATATACATACCAGGGCGTTTGCGAACAGGCTCTAATCCTTCTAATACCTCAATATCTGTGGCTGTATAAGTATCATCAGGTTGCTTTATTTTTTTTTCAAAAAGTTCATTCATTATTTATGATTAAGTCTTTTGCTATTTTTGTTCAAGCTAAATATAATATAATTTGAACAATAAAGGAATGTAAATTATGCCTGCATCTAATAAAATACCAGCCTTGCGTACAATCGCTATGCCAGCAGATACAAACCCTCAAGGTGATATCTTTGGTGGTTGGCTATTATCACAAATGGATTTAGCTGGTAGCGTGATTGCAGAACAAACTGCTAAACGTCGAGTGGTGACGGTTGGTATCGAAGCGATGTCATTTCACCAACCCGTATTTGTCGGCGATGAAGTTAGCTGTTACACTAAAATAGTTCGTGTGGGTAATACTTCGGTAACTGTTAAAATAGATACTTGGGTTCGTAGGATAAAATCAGCAGAACATATAATGGTGACAGAGGGGGAATTTACTTATGTTGGAGTTGATAGCAACCGTCGCCCCGTACCAATATATTAAGGGAGAATAAAAGAAATGATTAATAAAAGAAATTTGTTATTAAATAATATAGTAAGGCTTTCTGTTTTTATTGTTTTATCTTGTTTTGTTTTTATAACAGCATCGGAGTCATCACCGTTACATAAGCTAAACATTGATCAAAGCTATGGTTATAAACAAATTTTGTTAGATGGTATGTTTTCTAAAGAAGAAGAAAACAAGCAGGAAACACTTTTAGATACAGTTGTTGATTTAAAAATGGTTGATAAGGAAAGTTTCAGTCAATACGCACCAGAAATACATAAAATTCCTTTTAATGAACCATCATTATCTTTTCGGATACGTATACCAAGTTCATGGGAAGAGATTCCATTAAGATTAGAAAAGAATTTAAATCTAACCTCTATATTACTATCAAATTTAGTCCAATATATTGGTCCACCAATTGCAGAATTAAGACCAACTTTGGAAATAAAAGCTATGAAACTAGATAGGGAGATAGAAGCTGAAGACTGGCTTCGTCATTTTTTATTGGTTCATGGATATACAGTATTAGATGATCAAATTATTTCTAATGATAACAAGCACTCTTCAGCTAAGTTTATCTATGTAAAAGAAGATGTTACTTATGTTGGGTATTTAAAAACTATTATACATGGAGACCTTATTTCATTAGCTAGATTAGACGTGCCGCAGAAATTCTATGAAAGATATAAAGTAATACAAAAAGAAAGTGTAGATAGTTTTAAATTAGTTTTTCCAAAAACAGGGTCGATCGAATCTAGAAAGAAGCAAAAATTTGCAGGTGGCTCATTATATCTTTCTTACCCAAGTTCATGGGATAGAAAGAAGCAACATCATAATGACCAAGGTGAGAAAACCTCTTTTGAATTGCATAACTCTGCCGATAAAAGT
>JAJFGX010000107.1 GCA_021775895.1 Alphaproteobacteria bacterium
TCCGCCTGTTCTTTAACCAGCCCAGAGCCAGGAACGACCATAGCATATACATGCTCTGCAACATGATGATTTTTTGCGATTTCTGCCACGGCTCTAATGTCTTCAATTCTTCCATTGGTACAAGAACCGATAAAAACTTTATCAATTTTTATATCCTCTAATTTTTGACCTGCTACAAGTCCCATATAATCTAACGCTCTCTGCATAGCCTGCTTTCTTGCTGAATCTTCAACATCAGCAGGGTTAGGCACAGATTCAGTAATTGACAGAGCATCTTCAGGGCTTGTTCCCCATGTAACCTGTGGGGCAATTTCTGTTACATCTAATGTAACTTCTTTATCGTATGAAACATCATCATCAGAAGGCAGAGCTTTCCAATATGCAACAGCCTTTTCCCAATCATCACCCTTAGGTGACATCGGGCGATTTTTTAAATAGGCAAAAGTTGTTTCATCTGGTGCAATCAATCCTGCCCTTGCTCCTGCCTCAATCGACATATTACAGATAGTCATTCTAGCTTCCATCGATAAGCCCCTGATAGCCTCACCAGCATATTCAATCACATATCCAGTGCCTCCAGCCGTACCTAGTTTAGCAATAATTGCCAGAACTAAATCTTTTGCTGTAATGCCCGTAGGTAAAGCACCATTTACCATCACTCGCATAGATTTTGCAGGTTTTTGAATCAGTGTTTGGGTTGCCATTACATGTTCAACCTCTGACGTGCCAATACCAAATGCCAAAGCCCCGAATGCTCCGTGAGTTGCTGTGTGGCTATCACCACAGACAATTGTCATTCCCGGTAGAGTAAAGCCTTGCTCTGGTCCAATAATATGGACTATCCCTTGCCTTTTATCATTCATATCAAAGTAAGTAACGCCAAATTCCTTACAATTGGCAGTCAGAGTATCAACTTGCAAGCGACTTTCAGCATCGGCGATACCCTCATCTCTATTTGATGTGGGTACGTTATGATCTGCAACCGCCAAAGTTAAGTCTGTACGGCGTAATTTCCGCCCAGAAACACGCAAACCCTCAAATGCTTGAGGGCTAGTCACTTCATGCACTAAATGACGGTCTATATATAACAGGCAAGAACCATCTTCTTGAGCATTAACGATATGAGATTGAAAAATTTTTTCAAAAAGAGTCTTGGGCATAAATAATCCCCACTAGGCAATAATATCAGGAAGCAACATAGATTCAATTCTCAAAATTTGATCTTTTAAAACCAACTTCCGTTTCTTTAAACGCTGCAAACGCAAAAAATCAACTTCTGGAGTTTCTATCAGTCTACTGACTATAATATCCAAATCTGTATGCTCAGTTTTTAGCTGTCTAAGTAGCTCTTCTAATTCTTCTTCATCATCTAACATTTTAATAATCTATCATTAGTTAATTAATAACTTTAACAAAATAATTGTATTATATACTATAATATTAATGAGTATAAAGTAAAAGGGAAATATAACAAACATGTCAAAAAAGAAAATTGGAGTTTTAACTAGTGGTGGTGATTGTGCTGGTTTAAATGCTACATTGCGTGCTGTTACCCATGCAGGAGTGCGTTCTGGTTATGAAATAATAGGTATAGAAGATGGAACAGCGGGGCTGTTGGGTGATACACCACGTTATCGTATCTTAACGCCAAATATGATGGATACCATTGTTATGCGTCAAGGTGGTACTATTCTAGGCACTACTAACAAAGGCGACCCTTTTAAATTCTTAATGCCTGATGGTAGCATTAAAAATAGATCTGAAGAAATTATTGCAAATCTTAATTCTTTAAACCTCGATGCTCTTATCGGTATTGGCGGTGATGGCAGTATGGCTATACTGCGTAAATTAGCTACACAAGGAAATATAAACCTAATAGGTATTCCAAAAACAATTGATAATGATTTGGGCAAAACAGAGAATTCTGTAGGTTTTGAAACTGCGGTTTGGACTGCAACAGAGGCTTTAGACAGGCTCCAACCAACAGCGGCTAGTCATGATCGTGTAATGATACTAGAGGTTATGGGACGAGATGCTGGGCATATAGCGCTAAACTCTGGAATTGCTGGTGGTGCTGATATAATTTTAATCCCTGAAATACCATATAATTTTGATAGTGTTAACAAACGCATTATAGATATACGTGAAAAAGAAGGACGCAATTTTGTACTAATTATTATATCAGAGGCCATTAAAACTGTTGATGGTAGTGATGTATTAACATCAAAAGATAGCGAAAACCAAAAACGTTATGGCGGTGTTGGGCATTACATCAGTGAACGTATTACAGAAGATACAGGGTTTGAAACACGAGTAACTGTACTCGGGCATATACAACGTGGTTGCCCCCCAATACCAATGGATAGGCTAATTGCCTCTGCCTTTGGCGTAAAAGCTATTGAATTGGTCAAACAACAAAAATTTGATCGTATGGTCGCATGGTCAGAACGTGAAGTAATTGATGTTCCTATAAGTGAGGCAATAGCCTCTTACCAAGATGTTGATATAAACGCTACAATGGTAAAAACAGCTAGAGCTTTAGGAATCTGTTTTGGAGATTAAAATTATTTAGCGGGTTTAGGTTTACCTATAGTCGCTTTACCTTTCGGAACTAACTCTTCAAGTTTTACCCTTGATTTACTAATAGCTATACTTGCATCTTGTATTATATTTGATGCTAGAATAGCTTCATATTCGATAACCTTTTCTGCTCTACGAATTATTTCTTTATGTTTTAACACATGAACTTCTGGATCTCCATTATTAAAAGAATTTTCATTCTCTTCATAGTTCGACAAAGACTCTTCCAAATCATAAACAGCCAAATTTTTTGCAATATCTTCTATTCTTCCATGCAAATTTTCAATTCGTTTATACCTTTGTTCTCTTTCTTTTTTAGCTTTAGACGAAAACGACTCCATTAGACAACTTCCATTATCATCTTTGTACTCAACAAAGCTATTCATAATGTTTTCTATTTGATATATATTCAACGCATCATCTTTAGAAAAATCTTCAGGGTTGATAGTAACCAGTAATTTTATTTTTGCCTCAATTTCATCTAAAACTTCAGAAATTTCTGAATGAGAATCACTGTCTATAATCTTTTGTGCTATCTTTATATCCATTACTATACCTCAATCTAAAACCAAGAACATAATCATTCTAAATGAAATATATGAAAAAATAGTTAACTATATAAAATACAGCTCAGCTAAAAATAACAGCAATGGATAAACTAAGGTAGACATACCAACTGTTTTTACGTATATTTTTTTGATCTAAATCAACTTCTTATCGTTTAATAATATTTTGAACTTGCAATGTTTTATGAATAAGTGATACAATGTCATTATTATTAAATTGAGTTATAAGATATGCAAAAAAAGAAACTATTAGCATCAACATTCTTAAGCAAAAGTAATGTTGCTAACGATATATTAGATATTCTAACCAAAGAAGATCACCATAAAAAGATTGTCGAAGATATTCTTTCAAAATCTGTTGTAAATAATAATCAAGAGTTTGAGACAAACCTACCTAACATCAAAGCAGGCAAACAAAGCTTATCAATAGCTAACTTCTCAGACATTCTACAAAGCATAAAACAAAGTGAAAAAGATTTAAGTGACAGAACTTTCATTAAAGCTGATAAAAATAAAAATCATAAAACTCCACTATCTCAAAAAGAATTCATTGATGCTATGGAACAAGGATTGTTTGACATACAAACACTTGAGCAACAATTAAAAAAATTAAGAGAAGAAGCAAAAAAAGAATCAGGCTATCTTAAAAAAGCATTCACTGTATTCACAGATGAAAAACCAATCAGCCGTATATTAAATGATGTAGTTAAATTTGAGAAATATTGTTATAAAAATGGTATATATTTCGATGAAGTTGAAACACAATTAAAAGCAGGTAAAAAGCCAAAAACTGTATTAGATGGAATAAGTGACTTTCGTTTTCTAGTTGCAGCTGGCGGTGGACTTGCCATGGGATTTGCTGGAGTAAATGTGATGGAAGAAATTCCTGCTTTATCGCATGTCCCTGATGCTTTCTTTGGTGCTTTGCCATATATTGCTGTGCCTTTTATTTCTTTAAATATTTTTCAAGCCTTTTCAGAAAAAAATCTATTAGACGAAGCAGGAACTCTTTTGCGTTTTGGTGGCACAATGGCGACTGGATTTGCCATTAGTCTTGGTATTACTGGTCTAATGTCAGGTACATTAACCCCACAAGATGTAGGTACAATTTCAGATGCTGCTCTTAATGCCCCGACAAGTATAGAAGCAGAAGGCTTTCGTCCAGCAGAATATATTCTGCACAGTATTATTACCTTTGCAACATTTGCAGGAGTATATAAAACCGCTAAATCTGAATTAGATAAAAATGGTGTGGAGACAGCTCAAGAAAATTTATGGGATAAAACAAAAAATGGTGCAATGTCAATTATCTTCAATAAATACACCAATCCTGCGATTAAAACTGCTGGCGATTTCACTAGCAAGTTGGCATCTAAAACTGACAAAGCATTTAGTGGCTATATGAATTATTTGGGAATCCCTGCAATTTTTATAATGCTTAGCAATACGGCGGCCGATAGTGGGACAAAAGATTTCTCTGCCTTTGGTGAATATTATACGGTTGTTTTAGCTGCCATGGGAACAGCAGCGGTTGCCCTCAGCACCGCATCTTACCTATATGGTTGCAGAAAAGATGAATTTAAAGCAATTTTTAATACCGTTACAACTGCTTTTGGAATTTCTTCCAGTGCCGCAACCATGCCTGTAACTAAAGCCAATTTGAAGAAAATGGGTGTATCTGATAAAACTGCAAGCTCTGTTGTGCCACTAGGGGCTAATTTTAATATGATGGGTACTGCACTTTATCTTGGAACAACGGCTGCTTGTGCTTCTGTAATTTTTGGTCAAGAGTTAACTGCAATCAAGCAATTAGAAATATTCTCAATTGTTCTACTAACTGCTTTTGGAGCTCCCGGAGCACCAGCATCAAATATAACTCTACTTGATCCTGTACTACATCAGTTAGATATCACCACAGAACAAGTCAAAAAAATGTATGAAGCAGTTATACCTGTTGACCGTATTTTTGATATGATGCAAACATCTTTAAATGTATGGGGTGATATGATTGTTGCTCTTGGTAAAGATAAATATGATAAGAAAAAAGAGCTTAAAAAAGCCAACCTACCAAAAATATAATTTAAGAATTTTTATCTTTTCTGTCTTCATCTTCATCATTGAAAATACGCATAGCCGCACCATCTGGGTCATCATATTGACCACTATTTAAAGCCCATATAAATGCAGCAAAGCCTAAAAGCCCCAAGAACAATGTTATTGGCAATAAATAAAGCAGTATATTCATGATGCTAGCCTTTTATTTACTTTCCGATTTAAACGTAAGCTGTTCAAGACGACAGTTATTGATGATGCGGACATCGCAATTGCTGCGACTAGCGGAGTAACAAATCCTGCAAAAGCCAAGGGAACAGCAATTAAATTATATAAAAATGCTAATGCAAGGTTTTGCTTGGTCAAAATAGATGCTATAGACGCAGTTTCATAAGCCTCAATTACAGGTAATAATTTATAGCCTTGAAATACAATATCTGCGGCATTCTGAGTAATCGTCATTGCCGTTGCAGGGGAAATTGAAACATCAGCCGAGGTTAAAGCAGGTGCATCATTCAAACCATCACCAACCATTAATACATGCATTCCCATTGCTTTTTGTTTATTGATTTCTTCAACTTTACGATCTGGCAGTATTGGAGCAAAATAATTCTTAACACCCAAATTTTTAGCTGTTTTCTGCACAACAACCGCCCTATCACCAGATAAAATAGAGGTGTTTATGTTTTTATTATGTAGCCTATCTATTACCTCTGAGCTATCACTACGCAATTCATCGCTAAATACAAACCGCACAAATTCTTTATTATCTATTGATAACCATAGCTCTGTTGCTTGGTCATCTGGCAAATCAAACTTATCAAAATCAATCCAGTCACGCTTACCAAGTTTCACTTCTTTATTTTCCCAAGTTGTAGAAAGCCCAAAACCAGTAGTATCTTGAACCTTAACATCATATAAATCGCCATCATAAGAAGTTGAAATTGCCTTTGACAGCGGGTGTGTACTTTGCACAGCCAAAGAAGCTGCTAGTTTCAGATGCTCATCTGCAATACTATCCTGATTCATTAAACTAAGTTTACCCAAAGTAAGAGTTCCTGTTTTATCAAAGAATACAGACGTAACTTTTGCCAATTTTTCTAAAGCATCACCTGATTTAAGCAGTATGCCCTTCTTAAATAGTCTCTCACTAGCCAGAACTTGCACCACAGGAATTGCCAAACCCAAAGCACAAGGGCAAGTTATAATCAAAACTGCAATTGCATAAATTAATGAATCGTGAACACTCTGCCCCATCACTAAAGACCAAAATAAAAATGTCATTAAAGCTAAGAAATGCACTACAGGAGTGTATAATTTTGCTACACGGTCAGACAATCTTACAAATTTTGAACTACCTTGTTCTGCTTTTTCCATTAAGCTAATAATGTCATTCATCAAAGAGTTACTACCAGATTTTGTAACTAATATTTTCAGTGGTTGAGAAGTGTTTACTGTTCCTGCAAATACATTATCACCTATAAATACAGCTTGTGGTAGGGTCTCTCCTGTAAGTAGACTTGTATCAAGTTCAGAGTTTCCATCTTGCACTATACCATCTGCCGCAATTTTTTCACCAGCAGGTACATGCAAAATCATACCCTCTTTAATGTCTTTAAATGGAATGGTTTTATATGTACCATCAGCGTTAACAACACTTGCCATGCCCTCCATCATTAGTAATAAGTCATGAGCCGCTGATTTTGCATGACCTCTAGCTCGTATGTTAAGGTAACGCCCCACGAGCAAGAAAAACATCAGCATAACCGCAGAATCAAAATATAATTCTGCTCCAGTTTTGGCAATCAGCTCAAACATACTA
>JAJFGX010000108.1 GCA_021775895.1 Alphaproteobacteria bacterium
ATCGTGATCGCATTGCTTTTACACGCATATGTTCAGGGAAATTTAAACGTGGCATGAAGTTAAAGCATATACGTAGCGGTAAAATGATGAGCGTCCATAATCCACAAATATTTTTAGCTCAAGATCGTGAAATAGCCGAAGAGGCTCTAGCTGGTGATATTATCGGCATTCCAAATCATGGGAATCTTAGAATTGGTGATACATTAACTGAGGGTGAAGCTCTGCATATAACAGGAATTCCTAATTTTGCTCCAGAAATGCTACGCCGCGTTTTGCCAACAGATCCACTTAAGGCTAAACATTTAGGTAAAGCTCTGCAACAATTGGCGGAAGAAGGGGCAGCATCAGTTCTAAAACCTAGAATGGAAGCGCACTGGATTGTTGGTGTTGTTGGAATTCTACAATTTGATGTCCTTGCTGACCGCATTCGGGCTGAATATAGCTTACCTGTGAAGTTTGAGCAAACTAGCCTTTATACAGCCCGCTGGATTGAAGCCAATGATCATAAACTTGTAAAGAAATTCATTGATGAGAATGCCGCTAACATTGCTGACGATCATGATGGTGCACCCGTTTTCTTAGCTAGAAATGCTTGGCATTTAGACACAGCAAAAGAAAACTATCCAGAAATTAACTTTGCCTCAACCAGAGAACAAATCATCGCCGCATAATTTTTTTACTTAAATGTGTTGACATATTACATTAATTATGATAGATTAGTATCTTAGAAACAAAAAAGGAATAAGATATGTCTATTGGTGAAAAAATAAGTCAAAAATTTGCTGAAATTGCTCTTAATTGTGAGCATGAGTATATAACTGATAACACCAGTATAGAAAACAAGATATTTATTGGGTCAATGATTGGTATCCTTGTGGGCGGCATTGGTGGTGTGCAATTGATTGATCAAGATGGCAATCAACATGCGGATAAAATAGCCAGTGATTATAAAGAAGTGCTGGCGGATATAATTGAAAAGAAATCATTGTTGCAAATACAGCATGGACAAAATCTAGCTGACGATTCTAGCCAGTCTTATATTATAAACTCTTTGAGTGGTAATGTAGCAGAGTCAGACGCTACTCCTTCTAAAGAACAGGCAAAAGCTGAGTGGGCTGAATTTATGAGGCTAACTGAAATTTTTGCCGCTGATGTACAAAGAGATCCAAATCTGGCTGAATATGATGCACGAGACATGATTGAAGATTTTGAAGATAATGTAATGCCCTTAGAAAAGTTAGGCTATAACGAAGAAATGTTTCCAAGTAAACTACGTGAATGCCAAGCCATATATGACGATGCAAAAAGTATAAATACATGCACGACTGATGATGAGGTTGAACAGAATTTAAGTGCTGCTAATTGGTTTCTATTTGGTAGCGTAATTGCCTCTACGATTACTTACCCTTTTGCACCGATGCTTTTTAATACGGTTGTATCAAGAAACCGTAACCGCTTAGAGAAAATGAAAAACCCTAAAAAATATTAAAGATCTAAGCGATCTCTGGAGTTTTTATAGCAAACATCACTACGTCATTGCGAGGAGAGTTTAGCTCGACACGGCAATCCAGATTCACTTGGATAAAACTATGGCATAAACTAGATTGCTTCGTCACTTCGTTTCTCGCAATGACGAAACAGAAAATTAAGCTATTTCTGGAGTTTTTGCAGTAGCTTTACGTGAAGCAGGCTTTGCAACTGATTTTTCTGCTGGTTTTTCTGCTATCTCTTGCGTTTCGGCTTTAACCGCCTCATTTGCAATATTTCTTTTTTGAGATGCTTCTTGTTGAGCAATTTTTGCAGCTTGAGCCTGTTGCACTTCATTTAGCATACGCTGGTAATGCTCTGCATGTTGAAGATAGCTTTCTGCTAGAACTCTGTCTCCGCCAACTGAGGCATCACGTGCCAAGGCAACATATTTTTCATGAACTTGACTAGCATTACCACGAATGCGGACATCAGGGCCATTACTATCAAAAACTTGTGTGCGTGGATTGTTATTACGACCATTATTACGACCATTATGACGTGGACGTCTTGTGTTAGAACCATGTTTCATTGTTTCTCCAATACAATACTTCGATTTTTTTTTGCTTTTCTCCTAAGCCTTATGAATATATTGCGATTTCACCGACCGCATTAATTATACATATATTCAAACCTTATGCCTTTTTGCTGTTTTTTTATTTTTTTATTATTACAAAAATGGCTTCAGCTTAACTCCTATAGTAACGTTGTTTTGCTTTAACCGTAAAGCTTTTTTTTTGAAAACATACAATTACATCTAAGAATTTGGATATCATAGCAACAGATAAGACAAAAGCAAGCAATTAATAATTTATTTTTTTATATGTATTTTTCTGCGGAAATACAGCGATCAAGACCAGCAAAATCTTTCTCTATAATAATTTCTGAGAATTTTTTTTCTTCAAGCAAAGTCATGACATCTTTGGCTTGATTATAACCAATTTCAAAAAAACATATTCCTGATGGAGAAAGTAAATCAGGCAAGATATTAATAATACTACGATAACAATCAAGCCCATCTAAACCACCATCAAGAGCCTTCATTGGGTCAAAATTTTTAACTTCAACAGCAAGTTCTGCAATATCTGCGTGCGGTATATATGGCGGATTAGATACAACTATATCAAAACTAGAAAAATTATTCTTAAAATTTTCTTCTGTCCAGCTTGTGCATATAAATTCTATTCTATCAACAAGCTCTAGATTTTCCGCATTTTTTTGTGCTGTCTTTATAGCATTACTATTAATATCAATCGCAATAGCTGTCGCATGAGGCAATAATTTTAATAGAGTTAGTACAATACAGCCAGTTCCTGTTCCTAAATCTATAATGCGACAATTTTTTAATAAGTCTGGTTTGCTATTTACATGTTTAATGATTGCTTCAATTATAACTTCTGTATCTGGGCGTGGATCAAGCGTTTCTGGAGACAATAGAAAGTCAGAGCCATAAAACTCACGTTTGCCAATAATTCTTGATACAGGCTCGCCTAAAAGACGGCGTTTTTTGTAAGACTGCAAAATATTATATTGCTCTATAGGGATTATATTGTCTGCTTTTAAGATAAAATCTTCTCTGCATATTTTTGTCGTATGTTGTAGTAATAATCTTGCATCAAGCTCTGGATTATCTATATCAGCCAACATAAAACAATGTTTTATTTCTTGATAAATACTGGAAATGGTTATAGCATCACTCATATTATTATTTTCAAATTAATGTAAAAGGGAATATAAACATGGATGCAAGTATATTAGGAAATTTAACTATGGTCTACGGTGTAAAGTTTATTTTAGCAATTGCTATTTTCTTTGTTGGAAAATGGGCTGCAAAACTAGCTAGCAATCTATTAGTTAGAATGATGGAAAAAGGAAAAGTTGATCAAACATTAATTTCCTTCACTAAGAATGTTACATACGCATTAATGATGGCATTTGTTGTTATAGCTGCACTTGGGCAATTAGGTGTGGAAACAACCTCTCTAGCTGCTGTTGTTGCTGCCGCTGGGTTAGCTATTGGTCTTGCTTTGCAAGGTTCTTTATCAAATTTAGCCGCTGGCGTGATGATAGTTTTATTTAGACCATTTAAAGTTGGAGATTTTATTGGTGCTGCTGGTACAGATGGAACAGTGGAAGACTTAAATATATTTACTACAACATTAAAAACAGCTGATAATAGATCTATTATAATACCTAATAGTAATATTACTGAAGGCAATATTGTTAATTTTTCTGCTCGTGATACACGCCGTGTTGATATGGTTTTTGGGATTGGTTATGACGATGACTTGAAAGCTGCCAAGAAATTATTGGAGAAAATAGTTAAAGCTGATAAACGAGTATTAAAAGACCCAGCACCGTTAGTTGCTGTATCTGAATTAGCAGATAGCAGTGTTAACTTTGTTGTGCGTCCGTGGGTTAATTCTGCAGATTACTGGAGCTTTAAATTTGATTTAACGGAGAAAGTTAAACTTGAATTTGATAAGGCTGGTATATCTATCCCATTCCCACGACAAGATATTCATATACACAGCAATGATAAAAATTAATAGTTTCTGTATTTAAACCTCTGTTCCAGGGGCTAGGATTATTTTCAGTCCATTTAGCTCTGGTGTGAATATTAATTGGCATGAAAGCCTAGAGTTATCCTCGACATTAAAGGCATCGTCAAGCATTTCAAGCTCATCATCTCGGGGAGGGTACAGTTTATCCACCCATACGGGGTCAATGTAGACATGACATGTAGCACAAGATAGGCAACCGCCACATTCGGCTTTGATATTTAAATCATTGTCACGAATAATTTCCATTACTCGCCAGCCATCTAGAGCTGGAATTTTATGCTCAGAGCCATCTTGTTCTATGACATTGATATATAATTCACTCATACTGTATCACTTTGACCTAACATCTCTTTTAGAGCAAAAACAAGCCCTGAATTTACTATAGCTGATATAATTACAGCAAATGGAGAATGCAATGCTAACACGAACATAAATTCTATATCTGTGATATTTTCAGGATCGCTAATTATTGCCGTAACAAATAGTTGTAACAGGAAAAAAGCTGGGAACGTACACATAATCATAACACCAATGATACGCAATGAAAAAGCAAAGCCTTTCGCTTGTTTAATAAAGGTAATTAATGGGTAGTCAACGGCGGCTAATAAAGGAATAGTAATGAAACGCATAGCCCAAAATATAAAAACAATAAGAGCAAAGCCCATAAAAATAAAATGTGGAGGCATCACTTCTTTTGGATTAATGTTTGAGGCGGCGGTTGATATGCCTGCAAGGACGATTAAGGCAGCCTTAAATAGTATTGAAAGTAGAATTGTTATCTTCATCAAGTGAGCTCGATATTGCATGAAACGTACATCTGACACAGGAAGATTATATAATTTCTCACCAAAAATAATTAATCTTACCAAAGAAAATGTAAACCAACCCATAAAAACAGTTGCCGGCATTTCCCACAAAAATTGTTCAAATATACTAGCATCAGGATTAATCATAAAATGAGAAATTGATAAGGCAATTTGTAGAAAAATTACAGGTGCAGATATTCGAGCTAAATAGCGACGCTCTGCAATAATAAAAAGAAAGGCATTTCTTGTTGCCTGCACCACACTGAAAAAGTGCGGTGGAGTAGGTGGTATAGATGTATATTTATCTTGTTCATTCATAATAGATACAACTATATAACAATTTTCTACTTTACACCAAGCTTATCTTGCAAGCTTGAACTTGATGTTGTGTATTGAAAACGTAGTTTCTTTTCTGGGTAGATGTAACGAAAAGCTTGTTGAGCCATTAATGCGGCTTCATGAAAGCCAGATAATATCAATTTTAGTTTACCTGGGTAGTGATTTATATCACCAATAGCAAAAATACCAGTGGTACTTGTTTCAAATTTTTCAGTGTCTACAGGTATAAGATTTCTTTCAAGATTAATTCCAAAATTAGCAACAGGGCCAAGCTTCATTGTTAAGCCATAGAAAGGCAGAAAAGTATCGCAATTAACATTGAATTCTCCATGTTCTTTGGATTTTAAGGTAATGCTTTCTAATTGCCCATTATCTCCATTTAATGAAGTTGGTTGAGCAATATGCAGATTTATTTTACCGCTATTTGCTAGCTCACGCATTTTTTTTACACTATCTGGTGCGGCTTTGAACTCATCTCGGCGATGCACAAGAGTGATGGATTTTGCGATTGGCTGTAAGTTCAAAGTCCAGTCTAAAGCGGAATCTCCACCACCAGAGATCAATATATCTTTACCACGAAATTTTTCCATTTTACGTACGGCATAAAAAACTGATTTATCCTCATATTCTTCAATGTTTTTGATAGGTGGTTTCTTAGGAGTAAAACTACCACCTCCAGCCGCAATAATAATAACAGGTGCTTCTAAAATAGTGCCAATATCGGTGGTTAACCGCCACATATTTTCGTTGATTTTCTCTAGCTTATCTGCCATTTGCCCTAAGTGGAATGTTGGTTTAAATGGAGCGATTTGCTCCAATAATTGATTAGTTAGCTCTTGACCCGTTACAACAGGCAGGGCAGGAATATCATAAATTGGTTTTTCAGGGTATAATTCACTACATTGACCACCAACCTTATCGAGTATATCAACTAAGTGAGCTTTTATATCTAGTAGTCCTAGTTCAAAGACTGCAAACAGTCCAACAGGCCCTGCACCAATAATAATTGCATCTGTTTTTATTATTTCTTCTTCTGTCATTATTCTATAGCTCTTTCTTTTCATCTTTATAGTATTTAAGAACGTCTCCTGCAAGGTATAAAGAGCCTGTAATTAAGATGCGATTAGTTTTAGATTTAGAACGTAAATTTTTAATAGCTTGTTGCCATGATGGGGAGGTGTGTAAATTTATTAATTTAGGTTCTGAATCAATGTAGTTCTGGATATCTTGCTCAGTGCCATATAGAATTCCATTATAATTATTCAGTGGAATAGCTGTAATTGAATTGGCAATATTTAGTAATGGCTCTAAAAAAGATATTGGATTACGTTTTTTAGAAATACATGTGATTATATCTGTATGGATATTAGAAGACTGCCAGTTTTGTATTTCTTTCAGTAAAGCTAACGCAGCATCTGGATTATGAGCTCCATCTAGCCAAATGGTTTCTCCATTACTAGAGGTAATTATTCTTTGCATTCGTCCATTCCAGCTGGTGTTCTCTAATCCTGTTGCTATATGGTTTTGCGGTATATTTAATTGCTCGGCAATTGCAATTGCTAGCCCTGCATTTTTAATTTGATGTTCTCCTATTAGTGAGGGCATAGGCAGAGTCCAATTATTGTTATTGCTTTTATAAATTATAGAATTATTGCTTTTTTTTATGCTCCAATCCTTATCATAGAAAGAGGTTGGGCTACTATGTTTTTCTGCTTCATTTAAGGCTATATTATAAATCTCTAGATTATTTTGACAGCCAACAATAAAAGGTATGTTTTGTTTGATAATTCCACATTTAGTTTTAGTAATCTCAGCAATTGTAGAGCCTAAAACTTCCGTATGATCAAGAGCAATGGAAGATATAGCTGTAATTAATGGCTTATCAAAGATATTTGTAGCATCAAATTCTCCACCCATGCCAGTTTCTAATAATAGAAAATCAGCTGATACTTGTGCAAAAGCATGAATTGCAATTAAAGTTATAGCATCAAAGAACCTAATTGATTTTCCATTGATGATATTCTCAACGGCATTAATACTTTGTAATAGCTGGTTATTATCAATGTCTTGACCGCAAATTTGTATCCTCTCATTATAATTTATCAAGTGCGGTGAGGTGAATTTATGAACTTTTTTCCCATTTGCCTCAAGCATAGCTTGTAGAAAAGCAAGGGTTGAGCCTTTACCATTAGTACCAGAAATATGAATTATAGGTGGAAGGTGCAAATCAGGATTGCCTAGAAGTTTTAGAAGTGGTTCCAGCCTTGCTTTAGGCGATAAAGAGGGGTTATGCCCTTTTGGCTGTAATTTTCTAATATTTTCTAATGCTACATTTATATTCATTTATTTTTATTATATAATTTAGTTTAAGTTAAGGTATTTGATATTATAATATAAATATTATACGGAGTTAACATGAGATATAGTTTTTTAATCTTTACAATATTTATTCTTCTTTATCCAGCACAATCAGTAGGGCGTAGGATTGATGATGTTAGTGAAATGGATAATACAAGAATTAAAAACATTATAGTTATGGGAAAAATGATTGAATATTTCCACAAACAAACTGGATATTATCCAATGCAGCCTGAAGAGCTTGGAGTGATGAGCACTATAAGAATAACAGATAAGGTAGCCAAAGAATCTAATAATTATGCGCATTATATGGTGCTGCAAGAAGAATTATTCGATGTGTTGGGAGAGCATGCAAAGCTTTTTAAAGATCCAGAAGATAAAAGAAAAAGAGGAAGTAGAATATATAAATATGAAACAGATGGTCAGTCTTATTGGCTTTCTGCAACTTTGTATTCAGAGCGTCCATATACTAAAAGAGAAGGTCAAAACGCATATAAAATGGTTATTTCGTCTAGACCTAATGCAGATAAGCATCATTATAGCATTGGGTATGTTGAGCGTTTTGAGAAATCTGGAGAAGATAATGAGCGTATGCAAAAACGTTTATTTGAAGCACTAGAGGATAATAATTATGCATGGGCAACAGACTTATTGTCTGAAGGAGCTAACCCTAGCCCGATGTGTGGTTTTAATCAAAACTGTCAACCATTAGCTTGGGCTGTGCGTGATGGTAATATTGAAAAAGTAAAATTCTTACTTCAGAATGGTGCTGATATAAATGGCTTCAACGCTTATTATGATGTTGCTTTAATAAAAGCTATTAATGATAATCAGATAGAGGTAGCTAAGCTTTTAGTCGCATCTGGTGCAAATTTAAATATCCCTAACAGGCATGGTATAACTCCATTTTTAGCCTCAATCTTAATGAAAAAAGATGAGCTAACATTTATGATGCTTAATGATCATCATGTTAATTTAGATGGACGTTTTCTTATAAAAACTGGAGACAGCAAAGAAAATAATGTTGGAGTACGTCCTCTAGAGGCTGCAATACAATTAGAAAATGTAGAGCTGGTCAAACAATTGCTAGAGAAAGGGGCTAACCCCAATCTCACAACGGCAAAAAAGGATACCCCTCTATTGGATTATGCACGCTCTGTAGGTAATGAAAAAATTATTACTTTATTAGAAAATGCAAAATAATTAGAAACCTATTTTCTTATGACTTTTAGAATTGGCTACTTTTCTTTCTGCTTCACCACCATATGTGCATAAAGGACGAATTAGTTTGTTATTGGATCGTTGTTCCATTACATGAGAAGTCCAGCCAACAATACGAGCCATAGCAAACATTGGTGTGAACATATCGTTATCAAACTCCATCATTCTATAAAGTGGTCCAATTGGGTAATCAACATTTGGTTTGATGTTTTTCTCTCTTAACATTGTGTCCTCAAGAATTTTAGCGATTTTAACTAGTTTTTCACCGCCTTTAATTTTTGCAACATTATTAAAATGAGCTTTTAAGGTTGGAACACGGCTATCACCATGTTTATAGACAGCGTGACCAAAACCCATTACTACTTTTTTGTTCTTAATGGCATCATCAATCCATGCTTGAGCATTCTCAGGCTCACCAATTTCGTCCATAATATGCATTACAGCCTCATTAGCACCGCCATGCAAGCGACCTTTTAAAGAACCTATAGCACCAGAAACTGCAGAATAAACATCAGATAGTGACGATGTAATAGTACGGGCAGTAAATGTTGATACGTTAAAACTATGTTCTGCATAAAGCATCATTGTAACGTCAAATGCTTTAGCAACTTCTGGCTCTGGTATTTTATCAAATGCCATGTTAAAAAAGTTTTCAGAGAAAGTTAAGTCATCTCGTGGAGCGATAGGCTCAAGCCCTTTACGCAAACGCATATGAGTGGCTATGATAGTAGGCATTTTTGCCATCATATTCAGAGATTTTTTCATCTCTCCCTCTGGTGTTTCATCACTCCAATTTGGATCTTGTGTACCAATAAAGCTTACAGCAGTACGCAACACGTCCATTGGGTGAGCATTCTTGTCTATAGATTTTAGAACGTTCATTAAATTATCATCTATTGAACGCAAGCTACGTTCTTCATGTTCAAATTCGGCTAGTTGGTTATTTGTAGGTAGCTCGCCATTCCAGAGTAAATATGCAACTTCTTCAAAACGACAGTTTTCTGCAAGGTCTTGTACTGCATAGCCTCTGTAAGTTAAAGAGCTGGTTTGTTCAGTGATTTCTGAAATTTTACTATCATCAACATACACGCCTACTAGACCTTTATGCATTTCTGGTTGTTTCTTTTGATCTGTCATTTTTATTGCTCCTTTGCTAATTATGATTGTTTAAAATCTATGTCAAAAATCTATTGGATTGTGATTATATAACATCTTAAAATTAGAAAGTACAGAACTTGTATGTTTTTTTATTGACATTGACCGACACCTTAATATATGTTTTTAACATAGGTTTAAACCAATAGAATAAGGATTTTTCAAATGAGTAATCAACCATCTAAAGAAGTACAGTCTTTTGTGAATAAGTTAGAAAATGCAGACAACCCATTTGAAATGGTTGATATTTTATATGGTGGATTTGATAGTCTTAGTGATAAGCATAAGGAAGAGCTTCTTATGTTTAATATGGCAGGAGGTTTTCCTCAATTAGATGATTTTGCTAAAATGCTTCATGAAAGCATGTATAGTAACGAAGGTATTGCGAATTATACTACAGTAAAGCTCTTAATTGAATCTGCTAAGTTTAATTTATTTGATGAAGAATACACACTTTTTGCAAGTAAACTAGAAGATAAGTTGAGTTCTATGAGTGATGAAGATTTTCAAATACCAGAGAAAATGAGTGTTGTAGCTTTGCAAGCATATTATGATTATAAAGGCAGTGCTTCAGAGTTTAAAATTAGTGTTAAGAATCCATTTAAAGCAACAGAAGAATCAGTGCAGACTAAAAATTCACAGAATATGAATAGAAGCAATATATCTAGGCTTAGAAAAGATAAAGGCATGTAATAATGCCAGATAATGATGATAATGATATTTCTGTATCTGTGCAGGCTTTGATTAATAAGTTAGATGCTGTAAGTAATCCACGTATAAAAATGGAAATTATATACGATGAGTTTGATTATTTGAGCGATAAAGGGAAATCTGATTTTTTAACCCGTGTATTTTTGAATGATTTACCAAAATTTGATAGTTTTGGTAAATTATCTTGTCAGTTTATGTATGATTTAGATGGTGGTGATAGTGAGTTTTCATCATATACTATGATTAGAATGTTAGTTGAATCGGCGAATTTAGATTTATTGGATAAGCAGTATACACCTTTTGTAAATGATATGGAGCACCGCTTATCTTTGATGAGTGATGAGGATTTTCAATCTCCAACAAAAGTTGGCTTGCTTGTTCTTGAAACATATTACGATAATAAAGGTAAAGGCTCAGAGCTTAAAACTGATATTAATAATTCATTTAGATCAAAACGGAATGAAGAAGAAAAATTAAAGCGAAAAAAAGATGGCACTAGTCGTGCTGCTTCTATGCGTGAGTATGTGAATTCTAGAGGTAAGAAGCCTAAATTTTAGAACAAATAATAGCCTGTACAGATAATTGATTGTTAATTAAATTATTCAATAAGTTCTCTATTTTAGTAATATAATTTTCTTTCATTAATAAATGCGAGGGTTGTTTATTTGGCTGTTTTGTTTTGTCCAAAATCTTCTGAAAAAATGTAATTGTTTCTTTTGTTTTGTTAAAAATATCATCTATTACAAAGCCATTATTTTGTAAATAATCTTGTGTTTTGTTTACTGTAGTTAGAAAGCTACTATCTACATTATCTGCCCACGGAACTGGAAATATAACATTTGGTTCTGTTGTTTGAGCAAAAACATCATAAATAATAAATTTTGCTTTGCTTTTTAATACTCGACTTGCCTCTTTATAATGTAAGTCTTTATCAGCAATATTCATACTTGCATGTATTGTCCATGCAGCATCGAAGCTGTTGTTTTCTAAGGATTGCATGTTTGTAGCATCATCAGTTATATGAGTGACTAAATTATCTAGTTTGCAATATTTAGTTAAAGCCTCACCTGTTGTTAAAAAGTCAGGGGTTATATCAAGGCAAGTGACTAGGCAGCCAGTAGCTTTAGCGAGCTTACGAGCGGCACCGCCGATGCCAGCACCGATATCTAAAACATGCATGTTAGGACTAGCCTCTATAAGCCCAATTAATTCATTTGTAGCATAGGTGCCTCGGCT
>JAJFGX010000109.1 GCA_021775895.1 Alphaproteobacteria bacterium
AAATCTGAAAAGCAAATTGATACTTTAGCTAGAACAATTTGGGGAGAGGCTAGGGATCAAGGAAAAGTTGGAATGCATGCTGTTGCTAACGTAGTTGTAAATCGTTTTGAAATAACTAAAAAAAAGCCACATAAAGTAAAACAATTTGGGGCTAATGTGCAGGATATTTGCAGAAAACATAAACAATTTTCTGTTTGGAATAAAGGCGACCCTAATTTACCTAAAATCTTAGCTGTAACCAAGGATGACCCTGAATTCGTTATGGCTTTGGCTTTAGCAAGATTGGCAGTGAATGGAGAATTAAAAGATATTACAGGTGGAGCAGATCACTACCATACTAGAACGTCGCTACCTTGGTGGTCTAAAGGCAAAAAAGCATCTGCTTATATAGGTGATCATAAATTCCTTAAGCTTATATAATGAATGGTTTTACTTATATTTTAAAACTTTTGCCTCATTCCATAGGTCGTCCATTTCTTGTAGGTTTGACTGTTCTGGAGTCTTGCCACGTTTGCTAAGTTCTTGCTCTATATAACTAAAGCGAGCTTCAAATTTTTTATTTGTTGCATGCAGAGCTTTTTCAGGGTTTATTTTATGCCACCTTGCTAGGTTTACTATAGAGAATAAAACATCACCTATTTCTTCTTCAAAATTCTCTGCATCTCTAGCGTTTGTAAGTTCTAGCATTTCTTCTTTAATTTTATCAAAGACAAAAGAGATATTATCCCAGTCAAAACCTACTCTAGCAGCACGTTTTTGTAATTTTTCTGCCCTAAGTAATGATGGGAGAGCAATTGCAACATCAGCAAGTACGCTATTGTTTTCTTTTAGTTTTTCTTCACGTTCTTCGGCTTTGATAGCCTCCCAGTTTTTTAAGACTTTCTCAGAATCTTTAATATCCATATCTGAAAATATATGAGGGTGACGGCGTATCATTTTCGTTGAAATAGCTTTCACAACATCATCAAATACAAAGATATTTTTTTCTTTCGCCATTTGGGAATAGAAGACTATATGAAATAACATGTCGCCAAGCTCTTCTTTCAGCAGGGGCATATCTTCTGTTTCTATCGCATCAACTATTTCGTAGGCCTCTTCAATTGTATTGTGAGCAATACTCTTAAAATCTTGTTCAAGATCCCACGGACAGCCAGAGACAGGGTCTCGCAATGTCTCCATAACTTGCAATAATTTTGCCATCTCTGTGTTAGTTTCTTTTGTCATTTTTTATCTTTCTTTTTAGATGAAATTTAATAAGGGTTATGCCCATTTTTTCTCTTTTTTGGTTTTTCTTTTGCCCATTTATGTAAGGTTTTACTGTCACTTGGTGCATTGATAAATAAAGGAATAAACATTGCCAACATTCCAAAGACTGAGATTCCTTTATCTTTTTTAGCTTGAATTAAGCATGCCTTAACATCTCTTGACATATTATTTAGCGATCTTGATGGGTTTTCTGATATCGATTCAGCCTGACATTCATGTATAAACGCAGCATCAAATTTATTTAATTCTTTTATATTACTTGAGTAGTCATTAAAAAAGGCTTCTAATTTTTGTTCTGATACTCCTTGAGTCCCGCTAAATGCTATGTTCAAGAGGTCACTTGTATTAGCATTAAAAGCATCAGATTGCTTGCTATGTAGTAATTCTAAATTAGTGGTATCTTTTCCATCTAGCTTGTAATCAGCAATAGTTTGATTATTTTCTAAAAGCTTTTGTTTTTGTAGTTTCAAGTTTGCAAGCCTTGTATCCATCGCTTCCATAACACTATTCGATGAAGTGATATTATCTGGGGTTTCATCTATCATATAATATGAAGTACCAATAGCTAACGTTCCAGCAATTACCATAGAAGTAAGTAGATTGCGACCCATATAATCCCTATTAACGGCTCGTTCTGCAAATTTATGTCTTAAAACTCGTAGTGGGTATGTGTAATCACTCATATTTAATCTCCAAGCTTGTTATTAATTTACTAAGAAATAACACCGCCTTGAATATATGTCAACAAATATGTGAAAATTAATTCCATAGATTATTTAATAATTATTTATACACGTGTTTCTATTAGCATCCATGTAGGGTCAACGTTACGTATATCATGTGCAAATGTCCAAATATCATGCATTTCTTTATGCTCTTTGGATTTACTTTTTATGATGCTTCCGTCAGCTTTTTTGGTCACTAGTGTTTCCTCGACATCAAAATCAACTGTAATATAAACCATTGTTCCTGCAAGGCAGGCATCAATTATTTGCATGGATTTAATTTCATGTAGCTCCATATCAATGGTTAAGCCTTTATCCTCGCGGTTTAGAATATCTTTTTTGAAATCTTCATATAATTTCTGGCTAAGTAGTGGTTCTAGTGTCTCCATATTACCTTCAGCGAAAGCCTCAAGAATAATTTCAAAGGCCATCTTTGCACCATCAGCAAAGTTATGCAGGTCAAACTCAGGGTATTCTTGCTTGATTTCTATTAAAGCACTCTCTAATTCTTCATCTTTTTTAATTAAACCATCATCTATTACTTGTTTTATGTTAAGTTCAGAGATTTTTTCTTTGACTATGTCGGCTAATTCTTGCGGATCAATTGTGACTTCTGAACTTTGTGCGTTAAGCTCAAGAACATTATTTTTTTCTTCATCTTTTGGTGTAGATGAAAATGGATTAGGTCTTTGCTTTTCATTGCCATTTCTAGTTCCTAGAACAGATCTAAGACGATGCACTATAAAAGCTGCGACTAATGCAAATAAAACTATATCAATTGACACGTTAAAAACTCCTTTTGTAAACAGTTTTATGATGGTACAACACCTTCTTACATTGTACTATATAAAAATAAATTTTTTGTGAAAGATTGGCGATTAAAATTATGCCTTTAATTATACTTTTTATGGTTTTTGTTATGCCTTTCCTAGAAATAGGTGTTTTTGTTAAGGTTGGTGGCATTCTAGGGGCTGGAAATACTGTGCTTTTAACGCTGTTAACAGGCGTTTTTGGCATTGTTTTGATACGTTGGCAGGGGTTAAGTGCTGTTCTAAAAATACGGGGGCAGATGAACCAAGAAGTTTTCCCTTTTGAAGGAATATTTCAGGGTGCTTTAGTATTGCTTGCAGGTGTGATGCTATTTATACCAGGGTTTATTACAGATAGTATTGGTTTATTGCTATTTGTTCCGTTGATTCGCAAAGCAATTTATAATGTTTATTCTTCAGGTAGTAAAACAATTATTAGGGAAGAATATAGTAGTAAAGGCATTTTTGAAGAGCAGAATATAGAGGAAAGTAAAATAATAGATGTGGATTATAAAGATATAAGCAATGATGATAAAAAAAATGATAGTTAATAGGGAAAAAACAATATAATATAAATTGAATTCAAACATAAGGAGAAAAAATCATGACAGATAATGAAAACAAAGAATCAAAAAAAAATAATGGCACAAAGCCTGCTAAGTCAGAGCAAGTACCAGTACAGGTGCATTCTCAGTATGTTAAGGACATGTCATTTGAAAATCCGAATAGTCCAGATAGTATTTTGAATAATTGGGGAGCGCCAGAAACTCATGTTCAAGTTAATATACAATATCGTCAATTAAGCGAAGAAAAGAAATTGTATGAAGTAGTCCTATTGTTTCGTATTGAGGCAAAGAATAAAGAAAAAGATAAAATGGCTTTCATCATTGAGCTTGCTTATGGTTGTGCAGTTAGCTTAGGTAACCTACCAAAAGATAACGTAGAACCAGTGCTTATGATTGAAATACCAAAACTATTATTCCCATTTGCTCGTGAAATTATTGCTAATGGCTCTATTCAAGGTGGATATCCGCCTTTATATATTCAGCCAATAAATTTTGAAGCTGTGTATGTTCAGCGTTTAGAGCAACAAAAAGCAGAGGCAGAAGCTGGAAAAGATACTAAAGAAAAAGCTAGCGTTTAAAATCTTTTTAACAGCAACACGACGAAAGCAAGGGCTGTCGTAGGTCAACTTGTAAATGGGAAGATGTTGTTACCCCGTTATTGCGAGGAGGGCGTTAGCCCGATGCGGCAATCCAGTGTCACAGGTTATAAAGCGGGTGGCATAAAGGCGAGGGCATAAAACTGGATTGCCACGTCACTTCGTTCCTCGCAATGACGAAACAGAAAATTAAATTATAACGGTAGACTAGCGATGGAGCTTTGCTTGTACTCACTACTTAGCATCTAAACGTGGGGCATTTAAACGTAGTTTGTGATATTATCTTGCACAAACTACTATAGTTACTAAACGGCAAGTGAAAGCTTTGAGCGAATGGTGGACATTACAGCTTGGGGCAATTTCTTTTTTCTCATTGCTTCATTAAAATTAGATGCACATTCTGTGAGAGTTATTTTTTCGCTCCCATTCTTTGTTTCTAGAACAACTGTTGCCTGTATCATATGTTCGCCAACTTTGTTTGTTTTTAGCCTACTGCCACTCTCAAAATTGTGAGAATTTAATACAGATTTTACATTGTCCATTGCAAGAACATCACGTCCAGATTTTTCATTAAACATTTTTACCAACTGCGTCCTTTTAATCGAAACTTCTATAGATTCGTTATACAATGCTTCCAGTTTTAGTCCAGATGTAAAACTCTTAACCACACCAGCAACTCCAGCTAACATCAATGGAAGAGAAAATATGCCAGCTACAACAGTAAAGAGTACAGTAGCTATAAGAGAAATAATAGGAATATGCGTATTGCGGTACAGTTTATTGGAGAGCTCTAGGTTGCTAAGAGGCTCTATTTTTTCTTCTTTTATTTTTGCACCAAAAGCAATGATTTTTGATTCCTTATCTTCTGTATTCATAATAAACCTTTTTTTAATTTAATATAAGTATTGAACTTAATATACCATGCCTTTATATATATGTCAAATAATGTGTGCAGATTCATGACATATGAGACTCATTTTTACCTGAAGCCATAGTTTTGAAATAGCGTAAAGCTTTGAGTGCAAAGGGATTTAAATACAATTTAATTTTATTACACGACAGACAAGCTAGGCTCTAAAAAGCCTGATACTTTTTTGTATAAATTGAAAACTGTATTAATTTTTTTGACGAATCATAGTAAAAATCATAGATTTTTTAAATCTGCATAATTTCTTTTTCTTTGCTAGATGAAGTCTCGTCAATTTTGCCAACCCATGTATCAGTTGATTTTTGCACATTATCTTCCATGATTTTTAGGTCATCTTCTGATATGTCGCCATCTTTGTGCATTTTACGAGAAAGTTCCATACCGTCACGGCGTACATTACGTACCGCAGTTTTTGCATGTTCTGCATATTGACCTGCAATTTTCACAAGCTCACGACGACGCTCTTCACTTAAATCAGGCAATGGAACACGTATAAGATTGCCGTCTGCCTGTGGGTTTAGCCCAAGTCCTGAGTTTGCAATGCCTTTTTCAATCGCTTTAATCATCGTTGCGTCCCATACTTGAACTGTTAGTAGCCGTGCTTCAGGTGCTCCAACTGTTGCTAGTTGATCAATTGGCATTCTAGAGCCATAAGCTTCAACTTGTACGCTATCAAGTAGGCTAGTGGAGGCTCTGCCAGTACGTAGGCCGCCCAGTTCCTTTACCATCGCTTCATGAGCGCCTTCCATGCGACGTTCAATATCATTCATATCTAATTCAGCCATTTTTCACCTCTTTTGTTTCATTTTTGGAATTTTCTGGTTGGTCATCAACAATTGTAAACTTTCCTTGTCCCTGTAGTACATTAACAAAGGAATTTTCTTCATTCATAGAAAATACTAGCACAGGAATATTATTATCTCTAGCAAGGGAAATTGCCGCCGCGTCCATTACTTTTAAGTCTCTAGCTAAAACTTCTAGGTGAGTTAAGTGCTTATATCTAATAGCTGTCGGATCTTTTTCTGGGTCAGCACTGTAAATACCATTAACCTTTGTGCCTTTTAGCAGGGCATTGCAGCTCATTTCTGAAGCTCTTAAAGCAGCTGCCGTATCGGTTGTAAAGAATGGGTTTCCTGTTCCCGCAGCAAAAATAACCACACGCCCTTTTTCAATGTGCCTAATGGCACGGCGACGTATATATGGCTCTGATACACTTGACATTGGAATGGCTGATTGAACTCTGGTATCAACACCGATTTGTTCTAAGGCATTTTGCAAGGCAAGACAGTTTATAACAGTTGCGAGCATACCCATGTAATCAGCTGTTGAACGATCCATTCCTTCTGCGGCACCTTTTACACCTCTAAAAATATTACCTGCACCAATTACAATGCAAATTTCAATTTTTAGTGCAACTGCTTCTTTAATATCCTCAGCAACTCGTTTTACTGTAGCAGGGTCTAGCCCATAATCGCTATCACCCATGAGAGCTTCACCAGATAACTTTAATAAGACACGTTTGTATAAGACTGGCATTATTTTCTAAGCTCCAATTATTGTTTAATAATAGTTATATTATAGTTAAAATAAAAAGAGGCACAATGTAAAAACACCGTGCCTCTTTAAAAAAATGTTCGTAATGGTTTTTAACCAGCCATAGCCGCAACTTCTGCTGCAAAATCACCATCTGCTTTTTCAATGCCCTCACCAAGTTCAAAACGAACATAGCCAGTTATTTTAATATCAGTGCCAATTTCTTTAGCTAGGTTGTCAATAACTGTAGAAACTTTTGTTTCTCCATCTATCACATAAGTTTGCTCAGTAAGTACAACTTGTTCGTAATATTTACGAATACGTCCTTCCATCATTTTATCAATGATTTCAACTGGCTTACCACTAGCTAAGGCTTGCTCTTTTAAAACTGCACGCTCACGCTCTAGAGCATCAGCATCTAGGTCTGCAATATTAAGAGCTTCAGGACGAGCTGCTGCAACATGCATTGCTATTTGTTTTCCAAGCTGTTCTAGCTTTTCTTTATCACCACTTGATTCTAAAGCAACCAATACACCAATTTTACCAGCACTTGGTGCTAGTGAATTGTGAATGTAGCTTGCTATGATACCGTCTTTAACAGAGAGTTTCATTACTCGACGCAATTGCATGTTTTCTCCGATTGTTGCAATAAGGTCTGTTAACTTACTTTCAACTGTTCCGCCATCTACTTCTGATGCATTTAATTTTTCAACGCTATCTCCATTTTCTAAAGCTAGCTTTGATAATTCTAAAGCAAACTGTTGAAATTGTTCGTTACGAGCAACAAAATCTGTTTCAGCATTAAGTTCAATCATTGCCCCTGTATTACCTGATGTTGCTGTAGCTACTAAGCCTTCTGATGCTACACGACCAGATTTTTTTGCGGCTGATGCCAATCCTTTTGTGCGTAAGTAATCTATGGCTTGCTCCATATCTCCGTTATTATCTGTTAACGCTTTTTTGCAATCCATCATTCCTGCACCACTTCTAGTGCGTAGTTCTTTAACCATTGCGGCTGTAATATCTGACATTACTATCTCCTTTTTTATCTTTTAAGCACTTGCTTTAGCTTTTACGCCATCTGCTTCTACATTCACCACTGCTTCTTTTTTAGTAGAGGCTTTTGTTGTTGTTTTTCCTGCTGTTGGTGCTTTTGCACTTGCGCCTGTATCAACGCCAGAGGCTGTCAATTCTTGCTCAAGTCCTTGCAGTATTGAACTTACGAATAAATCACAATAAAGACCAATTGCACGTGATGCATCATCATTACCAGGGATTGGGTAATCAATGTTCTCAGGGTTACAGTTAGTGTCAACAATAGCAAAGATTGGAATACCAAGCTTGCGAGCTTCGGCAACAGCTAAATCTTCTTTATTGATATCAAGAATAAACAAAGCATTTGGCACTCCGCCCATTTCTTTGATGCCACCCAAAGTTTCTTCTAGTTTCTCTTGTTCTCTAGTAATCTTTAGCAACTCTTTTTTTGTTAAGCCTTGTGTTTTTTCTGCATCAGCCACCAATTTATCTAAATCATGTAAGCGTTTAATAGATTTTGATACAGTTTTCCAGTTTGTCATCATACCACCAAGCCAACGATGGTTAACGTAGTATTGACCTGAGCGTTGAGCTGCATCAGCAATTGCTACAGATGCTTGACGTTTTGTTCCAACAAATAAAACTCGTCCGCCACCAGCTACGATATCACGCATGGAGCTTAATGCGTTGTGTAACAATGGAACAGTTTTTTCAAGGTTTAAAATATGAACTTTATTGCGAGCTCCAAAAATAAATGGTTTCATTTTTGGATTCCATCTAGATGTATGGTGTCCGAAGTGAACGCCAGCCTCTAAAAGTTGACGCATAGTAAATTGTGCTTTTTGTTTAGTCATTGTAAAATTTTCCTTTTTTTACCGGTTAATCCTAAGCAGCTGCGTGTCAGTCTCTTTAAACCTCTATTCAAGATTTAAGAAACACCGGACCGACTTCGTAATTAAAGCCGTTACACCTGCGTGTTTTTCTTAACTGTTATGTAACGCAAAAAAACAGCTTTGTCTAGTGTTAATAATTTAATTACAATATTTTTATTTAAATGCGAATCGAAATAGAGAAAATTATTGTTTATATAATCATGTTTTTTTGTTATAGTTAGTTAAATTAGTGGCTAAAATAAAAAAATGATATATTTAGTTTGTTTAAAATAACGTGCAAAAACAGTATGTTACACATAGTTGATATTTATTTTATTAGTATTTCTTATTAATTTTTCATATTTTTTATTGACAGTCTATGTGAAATACTGTAAAACTTAATATATCGTTAATAAGGCGATTAAACTTTGTGCCTAAAATACAGTATTAAGATTTTTAGTCACAGGTATTTTTTCTGGAATAATATTTCAGGGGAAAAAGTTTGTTTAATTTTAATACTTTAATAAAGAAAGAAAAAGAGGAGATATAGTTATGAGTAATGAATTTGATTTCGATGACAACCCATTTGATACTAGTGATGATGAATTGTTCAAAAGTGACAATAATGACGCTACACCAAGTGATGATGTAGCAGGCATGGCAAAAGATGATTTTGCAAGTAAAAGAAATGCTGAAACAGCTAGTGAACGTAAGGCTAGGGTTCAGGAGCGTGATGATATTAGAGCTAAAATAGGTTGGTCAATCCCAAAGTATGCGGATCTTGTGGAAGAAGCTGAAGGTTTTCAAGCTAGATATGCAGAGCTAAAAACTCAGTTTGAAGAGTTAAGATCTGAGGGCAAAGAAAAATCACCCGAGGCTATTGAAATACTTAAAGAAAGAGCAGGTATTACAAAGAAAATTAATGACCTGAAAACAATAAATAACCATATCGCAACGATTGAAAAAGCACCAACAAGCTTTAAAAACATTATTCAGTATGGGTCTGATGTTACTAGTAGCCTTGGTAGACTTTCTGATCAAATTATTGAAATGGAAGCAACGTCAACCAATGATGACTTTACTGTGTTTAGTAATACTATGGCAGAGGTTAAAGCCGTTGCTGAAAGTAAGGATATTAAAGCGGCAACAGAATTAATATCAAACCATAGTAAAACTTTTGGTACAGCAGCAGCTAATGCTGGAGTAGCGGTTGTTAGTAAGGGTGCCGATCTTGGAAAGGGTCTGTGGAAAAAAGTTTTTGGTGGAAAGCTTGAGGCCGAAGAAAAAGAGACTGCTAAAGACATGGAAAAAGAAGAAGCATTAAGAGTTGCTCTTTTTGATAAGCATAAAACCATTAAGAATGCGAAAGAGACTATTGGCAAAATTGAAATTAGCTTAATAAATCAGGCTGCCAAAGTTAAAGCTCTTGGTGATGAAAATATGAAAGCTGTTGGTAATTTAAAATTGCTTATTGTTGCGGGTGATGAAGTTGCACGTAGATATAGTGAAGAATGGATTCCTGTATTAATTGAAAAGCATGAGCAGGAGCCTTCTGCTGAGACAGAAAGAGATCTTACTGACTTTGAATCTTCATATTCTGATTTTTTAGGCAAATTAGTTAGCTTAGAATCTACTATGTTTAAAGCAAGAGGCGATATTTTTGATTTCTTGGATCAACATGAACAAAATAAAGCTCAAATTAAAATAGTCCAAAACATGAAAGCAACAGAAGTAGATAGATGGATGACTGCTTTGGCTAAGTTAATATTGCAAGGTGGTAACATAGTTAAAACTAGAAAGCTGCTTGAGCATGCTGATATTGGTAGAGGGCTTGATGACATTGGTATTAATATGGCACACGCTAGTGCAAAAATACGAAAACAATTAGGCGAAAGTGAAGAAAAAGAAATAATAAATATGTTGGAAAATCGAACAGCTATGATGAAAGTTCTGGAAGATACAAAAGTTGCAGAAGTTAAGCGTAGTAAAAAGCAGCTTGAAATGCGTGATCGATTGAAAGATGGAGAAGCGGAAATGGCACAAATGAAAGACAAGTTTGATAGCCAAGCGCGTCAAATTCGTGATGATAGTCGCAAGAAGTTAGCTAATCATTCGTCTTCAAGCGCAGCTACACCAGCTACAAACGATAACGTAGAAGAATCGCCAGCAACAAGTGGTGCATCAGATGTTGTTGCAGCGGCAGCAAAAAAACGTGCAGCAGCTAAAAAGAATGGTAATGGCATGTAGTTAAAATATAGACTCCTCTATATTCAAAGAGAAAGGCTGGTAGTTTCAAATTACCAGCCTTTTTTTTATTTTAGTATTTTTTGTATTAGTATTAGTTTACTAAAACCCAGCTACCATCTGCTTGCTTACAAGCTGTACCATAAGCAGTCTCTGCCTGACCATCAACAACAATAGTTTGTTGATATTGACGACAGTAATCACCATTATCTGCATGACCTTCACGCACGGGGGTAACAGAGCCATGATTTCCGCTCTCAGGATTTTCCCAGTCAATGGTTTGACCGATATCTGCTGAATATGCTTGCTCTGTTGCTTGACTAGCATACATTAGATCTGCTTTATCAAGAGTTTTACCTATTTCACTACCGATGAATGCTCCCAATAGAGTTCCAACACCTGTCGCCCAAAGTTGACCATTGCCACCACCAACTTTTGAACCAGCAATTCCACCTAGAACTGCACCAGCACCAGTTCCCATTGTTTGTTTGTTCCAGTTCCAGTTTTCTGTAGCACAGCCAGATACCGCTAAAGCTAATCCAGCGACTACAGATAAAGTTAAAAATGTTTTTTTCATCATATTTCCTTATATTTTTTTAAAGACAAAACCATGACTATCGTATTAAAATGAATTAGATTCTGCAAGTAATTAGAAAGAAAAATTTATGCAAGAGCAAGATTTTTGGGATAATAGCATTTCTTTTGATCCATTTTCTGTTTTTGGCACATGGATGCGTAAAGCTGAGAAAGAGGCTGAAGAGCCTTTTGATGCTGCCGCTGTCGCTAGTGCGGACATTAATGGTAGACCATCTGTACGCATTATGTTGTTGAAAGGTATTGATGATAAAGGTTTTATATTCTTTACGAATTTTGAAAGTAATAAAGGTAGTGATTTCATTAAAAATCCTGAAGCGGCTTTCGATTTATACTGGAAAAAACTGGGCAGGCAGATTCGGGTCAATGGAGTGGTTGAAGATATTTCCAATGATGATTCTGATGAATACTTTCACAGTCGCCCAAGAGGTAGTCAAATAGCCTCTCTAGTTTCAAAACAGTCAAAAGAACTTTCAAATCGGCAACAATTTATAGATGAAATTAGTGCCATGGAGCAAAAATATGAAGGACAAGCAATACCTCGTCCAGCACATTGGCACGGATTTCGTATTGTTCCACGTTATATAGAATTCTTTGAAGAAGGCGAGTATCGTATGCATCGAAGACGTATATTTACTCGTGAAAATGTAGATATTAGTCATTGGGACTCAAAATTATTTTACCCTTAAAGGCATATTTATGGCTGAAATATTAATAGCAAACTCAGATAATATACAAATAGCTGCAAATTCTTTAAAAAATGGAGAACTTGTTAGCTTTCCGACAGAGACAGTCTATGGGTTAGGAGCAAATGCAACTGATGATGATGCGGTTAAGAGAATATTTGAGGCTAAAAAACGACCTGATTTCAACCCTTTGATTGTACATGTTTCAGATTGGGACATGGTGGAGAAATATGCCCAGACAAATAATAGAGCAAAGGCATTAGCTAAACATTTTTGGCCAGGACCATTGAGTATCATTTTACCTAGAAAACAAAATAGTGAATTATCTACCTATGTGAGTGGGGGGCTTGATACAGTGGCTTTGCGTCAGCCAGAGCATATTGTTGCCAAATCTTTATTAAAATGTTTTGGTCTACCTATTGCAGCACCTAGTGCTAATCTTTCTGGTAGTCTTAGCCCAACCACACCTTATCATGTTCAACAAAGCCTTGATGATAAGGTCGATATTATTCTTGCAGGAGGGAAATGTAGTATAGGCTTAGAATCAACTATTATTGATATGACAGGCGATAAGGCGGTTGTTTTAAGAGCAGGTTTTATATTGCCTGAAACAATCGCTGATTTACTTAATGAAGATGTTGAGATTGCTTATGAGAATGTAGAAGTTGATAAACCGCATTCTCCAGGACAATTATTGCGTCACTATGCACCTAATACACCATTACGCTTAAAAGCGGTTGATATTACCAAAGACGAAATTTTGCTTGCTTTTGGCTCAACAAAGTTTATGAGTGCAGAAGGAAAGGGGGGAGTTCCTGAAGAAAGAATATTAAATTTAAGCCCATCGGGTGATTTGCTTGAAGCCGCTTCAAATCTATTTTCTATGCTACATGAGCTTGATAGCAAGGGATATTCCAGAATTGCAGTAATGGATATTCCAAAAATAGGTATAGGAATTGCGATTAATGATCGTTTATCACGTGCATCTAATGCACAAAAAGAAATAGGAGATTAATTCTAATGAAAACAATTAAAGACTTAGGAGACTTAACAGGTAAAACAGCTTTAGTTAGAGTTGATTTTAATGTGCCGTTAAAAGATGGAGTAGTTATAGATGATTCCCGTATTCAAGCCACAATACCAACATTACAGGCTCTGCTTGATAAACATGCACATATAGTAATTTTATCTCATTTAGGCAGACCAAAAGGGCAAGTTTGTCCTGAGTACTCATTAAAGCCTGTGGCTGATTCATTGTCTCAATTAATAGGCAAAGATGTGAGTTTTGTTGATGATTGCCTTAAATCTCCACCATCTGCATCAATTGTATTGATGCAGAATTTAAGGTTTTATACAGAGGAAGAAGCCAATGATAATGGTTTCACGGATAAGCTAGCTAGTTATGGAGATGTTTATATTAATGATGCTTTTTCAACAGCACATCGGAAACATGCATCAACCTATGCTTTAGCAAATAAATTACCTGCATATGCTGGCTGTCTGATGTCAAAAGAAATTGATGCTTTAAATAAAGCCTTGGATAACCCAAAGCGTCCTGTTGCCGCAATAATTGGTGGAGCAAAAGTATCAACAAAGTTAGCTGTACTAAACCATTTGATTGAAAAAGTAGATATGCTTGTTTTAGGCGGTGCTATGGCGAATACATTTTTGGCCGCTAATGGTTATGATGTTGGTAAATCACTACAAGAAACCTCAATGTATGACACAGCAATAGCTATAATGAAAAAGGCAAAAGAAAATGGTTGTGAAATAATTCTTCCAGTTGATGCTGTTGTTGCAAGCACTTTGGAGGAGGGGGCGACTACAGAGCAAGTTGATATAGATGCAATTCCAGCAGATAAAATGGTACTAGATATTGGTGATAATTCTATTGCGGGGATTGTTGCTAGTCTAGAAGATTGCAAAACAATATTGTGGAATGGCCCTTTAGGAGCATTTGAAATCAAGCCATTTGATATAGGAACTAACACAGTTGCAAAATATGTCGCTAAGAAAACTCAAGATAATAGCCTAATAAGCATTGCAGGTGGTGGAGATACTCTTTTTGCTTTAACTAACGCTGATGCAAAAAATGACTTTAGTTATGTTTCCACTGCTGGCGGAGCTTTCTTGGAATGGATAGAAGGCAAAGAGCTTCCTGCTATTGCAATGCTAAACCTCTCAGTATAAAATATTTACTTGACATATCTTTAGTGTTTAGGCAAATATAAATAACGAGGCATTAACAATGGTAGGTAAAACATTAAAACAAAAACTTGCAGGGGCTGTACTTAAAGTATTACCTGAAGATGGAGATGTAACTTTAGCAATTTTTGCACCTGTTTTATTCGTAGGACTAGTAACATTTGGTTTAGACCCTGTACTACAAGAAGTGCCTGAAAATACTGGCGGTTCAGAGAATAGAACTAGAGTACTTGAAGCATTTCAGGGCAGGGCAAGTTCAATTATAAAAATGCAAGAATTACTGAATAAGTCAAACCCTATAAAAACTAATGATACTTTGAGCCTGCTTGGCGTTGATAATATGGTTTCAGAAAATACCACAATGTTAAACCCATTATCTGAAGATGACTTAAATAATAATATAGTTGATTTGTTTACGGCATTGGCTAGTGATGTTGATATGACAGAGGTAGATGCTGGAAATATTGTTACAAAATTAAGTGATGCGGATATTACTGTAAATAATTATATCAATGATACTAATGATATAAACACAGCATATTTAGATGAATGCCGTATAAGTAATACAGATAACGTATCTGACATTTATAATTGTACGAAAGAAAAAGAAAATGATCCTTTTGCTATATTGTTTCTTTCATCAGCCCCCCTAGCTCTTGGGTTAGAAGTTTTATTACTTTCTGCTTATAAGAAAAATGGTTTTGTTCGTAATTACTTAAAAAAGGCTGCCGCTCCATCAACAAAATATTAACGAAAGGTTAATTGCTTAATTTACCTGATTAACACAGATTAATTTTTGTTAACTTATTTTTTATTGCTTTAACTATTTATTAACTAGTTCAGAGTTATACTAAAGATATGGAAAGAGTTTTTTAGTTTGGTTTCTTTGGATCTCATTTCATTTTTGCCTCCTCATAATATATATAGCCCGACCATTATTTGGTCGGGTTTTTTTTATTTCTTTCTACGAGACAGTGCGAAGCGTCTAAAATCACCTATTTTCTTATTACGTGTTTCAGTTATGACTTTTTTACTTTCTTCTTTTTTTACAGACTTCACTTGTGCAGGATCAATCCAATATTGATCAAAAGGTTCTTCGTATTCTAGTATCGTTGCGTTATTCCGACCATTAAAGCTACCGCCAATAACTCGAGATATGCCTATAACTGAGGTTAAATGATTGTAGCTACAGTAAAAATTACCAAAAACATTTTCTGGCGCACCAATAAGAGAAACTAGTTGATTACCATTACAGCTAAAATAGCCGACAACATTTTTTGGAGCCCCTAAAAGTGAAGTTAATTGATTGTGATCACAAGTAAAACAGTTACCAATATTTTCAGTAGCCCCTTCAAGTGAGGTTAGTTCATTGCATTCACAATTGAAACTACCTGTAACAGTTTTCGGAGAGCCTTCAAGTGAGGTTAAATTATTATCACTACAGTCAAAATCACCCTGAACTATTACATTGCTTAAATCAGGTAGCTTGTCTAGCCCTTTGTTTCTTAAGTCTAAGTCTCCCTCAATTGTAATTTTACCAGTGGTCATATCCTCCATGTAGTATATGTTTAAATCACGAAATAGTTTTCTTGCTCCTTTGTTTTGAGCCGTAGGATTATTAAATTTATTATTTAGATTGCCCAAAATAATTTTTTCCCTTTTAAAGTCTTAAGCAACAAAATTTCAAATATTTTTTCAATATTTGCATCAAAGCTTTTTAACTCGTCCACTAACGATAATTCATAAGCATAATTATTATTGTTGTGTTTGTACAGTGTTTTGTTATAGTTCTCTGATGTGCATTCAAGGTGAGGGCTGGATAGTATTACTTTGCCAGAGCCATAATTAACTTCAATTATTGCGGCGGGGTTATCCTCTAGTTCATTATAACGAGCCAGTACAGTCTCACCAAAGCCTTCTTCAAAGAATGAGCCTCCATTATATAAGCACATCAATTCTTGTTCTTTAAACTTCAAGGAAACAACATTTTTCCAACTTTTTTGAAAATCACCATCTTGAATAAAATCAAATATTGGTCCTGTAGCTCTACCTTTATACAGAGCAAGCTCTCGATTGCCAGCTATGGTTTCACCATCTATATGTTCTGCAAAGCCAATAGACGAGCAAGCATAATATGCCCCTGCACATATACCAAAATATCCGCCACCATTGCGTACAAAGCTCTGAATTTTTTGATTGCCAAGACCATTTAATTTTTCACAAAAATAGAGATCAGCTCCCCCTGGCATAATCAATGTGTCGGTATTAGAATTTAATATACCATTGCATATATCATTAGCATCACAGAAATAAACATTATCTTGCCCTACAATATCAACAAGTCGTTGGTATAGAACAATATCGTTGTGTACATAGTCAGTATAGATGTATATCTTTTGATGATTACTCATTGAGTTTAAGTGCTACGTAGAGCTTTATTTAATTTATCTAATATAGCATTAACAAGTTTTTTTTCACTCTTGTCAAAAAAAGCATCTGCAACATTCATGTAATCAGCAATAATTATTCCTGCGTCAATTTCATGGTGTTCCATTATTTCAAAAATTCCAGCTTTCAGGATACTCAATAATAAAGCCTCCATTTGCTCTGGTTTTTTATTTTCAAGTGTTGATGCTACCATATGCTCTATATCATCTTTACGTGCAGCATAGCCATTTATAATGCTAGATAACAACTTTTGATCTGCAGGGACGAATTCATCACCATCTATTTTATAACCTAAACGGTGATTGTTATATTCTAACAAAGTAGTTTTAATGTCTTGCTCTTGGTGCTCAGCTTGATAAATAATCTGTGTGGCGGCTAAACGTGCGGCACTACGCCTTGCTTTTTTAGATCCAGTTGTTAATTTTATATCACGTTTTATTTCTCTGCTCATGTCTCTGCATTCTCTTGAATTTTTTCATTTAGGTTACCAACAAAAGCGTTGAAATCAGAAATTTCTCTAAAATCTTTATAAATTGAAGCATATCTTACATATGCAACAGAATCTAATGTTGCAAGCATATCCATAACATACTCACCAATAACTCTACTTTTTACATCAGATTCCCCAGTTTCTTCCAATCGCCTTATTATACTATTCAAGGCAAGCTCTATATCGGCAATATCAACAGGACGTTTTTGCAAAGGCAAATGCAAAGACCTCAATAGTTTTTCACGATTAAAAGTTTCATGACGGCCATCTTCCTTAATTACAGTTAGCTCACGCAACTGTACACGCTCAAATGTGGTGAATCTAGAGTCACAATTAGGACATATTCTACGTCTACGTATAGCTCCGCCTTCTTCTGCTTGACGAGAATCTTTTACTTGAGTGTCTAAATGATGACAGTATGGGCATTTCATAGCAATTATTCCTCAATAAATTGGATATTTAGCACATAGTGCTTGTACACGAATAAGTATTTCTTTTTCTATTTGAGAGTTTCCATCAACTCCATTTTCAGCCAAGCCATTTAAGACTTCGAGAATCATTTCACCTATTTGTTTAAATTCAGTAACTCCAAACCCTCTAGAAGTTGCGGCAGGGCTACCAAGTCTTATACCAGAGGTAACCATTGGTTTTTGAGGGTCAAATGGCACAGCGTTTTTGTTGCAAGTCAATCCTGCTCTCTCTAAACATATTTCCGCATCTCTACCAGTAAGGTTTTTAGGGCGTAAATCAACTAAAACCATATGGCAATCTGTTCCACCTGATACTATATCTAAACCACCGCTTTTTAGTGTTTCTGCTAGTATTTTTGCATTATCTATAACAGCTTGTGAGTATTCTTTAAAAGCAGGTTGTAGAGCTTCATTGAAAGCAACAGCTTTTGCCGCTATCACATGCTCCAATGGCCCACCTTGTAATCCCGGAAAGACAGCAGAGTTGATTTTCTTTCCTATATCTTCATATTTGGAAAGAATTACACCGCCTCTAGGCCCTCGTAGTGTCTTATGTGTTGTAGTTGTCACAACATGGGCATGTTCTATTGGATTTGGATATACACCAGCGGCAATTAAGCCTGCATAATGCGCCATATCAACCATTAAATAAGCATCAATTTTATCTGCAATTTCACGCATACGTTTAAAATCAATCACTCTAGGATAGGCTGACGCCCCAGCAATAATCATTTTAGGCTTGTGTTCTAAAGCAAGCTTTTCTATTTCATCATAGTTAATTAGAGCATCTTCTTCACGCACACCATATTGTATAGCATTAAACCATTTTCCAGACAAATTTGGTTTTGCCCCATGTGTTAAATGGCCACCACAAGCTAAAGACATACCTAATATTGTATCATTTGGCTGTAGGAGGGCTAGCATTACAGCTTGATTTGCTTGAGCTCCTGAGTGAGGCTGTACATTAGCGAATGAAGCACCAAATAGTTCACAAACACGATTAATTGCCAGTGTTTCTGTTTCATCAACAAATTCGCAACCACCGTAGTATCTTCGTCCTGGGTAACCTTCAGCATATTTATTAGTAAGGACACTTCCTTGAGCTTCTAATACAGCCTTAGAGACTATATTTTCTGAGGCTATAAGCTCAATTTGATTTTGCTGACGGTGTAATTCATGCATAATTGATTTATGTACCGCAGGATCTGAGTGTTCTAGCTCACTATTGCAAAGCATATTGTGTTCCTCTGTATATTGTTGGTTTGTTATTGTCATCATTGCCCCTCCTTATTGATTAATAATCAGTGATAATTTATCAACTCTATTTTGATGCCTATCTCCAGCAAATTCTGTATTTAAGAAGGCACGTAAGCAATCTTCGGCAGTTACTGTGCCAATTAATCTAGAACCTAAAACAAGTACATTTGCATCATTATGTTCTCTGCAAAGTCTAGCCGATGTAACATCATGACACAAAGCCGCCCGAACAGTGGGGAAACGATTGGCAGCAATGCTAATACCTATACCAGAGCCGCATATTAGCACTCCATATTCAGCTTCATTATTTGTTATAGCTTGCCCCATCGCAAAGCCAAAATCTGGATAATCAACTGATGTAGTTTCATTATTAACACCAAGGTCAATTATGTTGTAACCTTCATCTTTTAATATCATATATAGGCTGTTCTTTAAATCATAACCCGCATGATCTGAAGCGAAAGCTATTGTAGATGTTTTTTTTATCATGATATTTTACACTTAATTTTTATTGCTATATTTAGGTATAATGATTTAGTCGTGAATATCAACAGTTTTCTTGAATTTCTTCTATAATACTGCGTACCAGTGGAATTGTAATTGCTCGTTTTTGTGATAGTGACTCCTTATTAAGTTTTTCAACTAATTTTTCTATTGCTATGAAAGAACGCTCTGTATGCTTCATTATATATGAAATAACATCAGGAGATATTCGAAGCTGATAGTCAGAAAAGAACTTAACTAACAATCGTTGTAAAATTTCTTCATCTGGCGAGAGTATAGATACGCTAGGAATAGTTTTTAACCTAGAAGATAAATCAAGCAAAGTGCAGTTCCATGATGCTATGGGTTTTGAAGCGGTTAATAATAAGTATCCATTATTCTCACGTATTAAATTATAAAGATGAAATAGGGCGGTAGCTTTTTTTGTATCTGCAATTATTTGGTCAACATTATCCACAGCAAATGCATTAACACTTGATTTTATGTCTTTGTATTTCAAAGTATTTTCTACGGTTAAGTCATTGCTATTTATTTGTATAGCATTCGCTTTTTCAGACCACAGGGATAAAAGATGTGTTTTACCAGAAGATGAAGCCCCATAAATAATGAGTCCTAAGTTACCCCAATCAGGCCAACGTTCTATCCACTGAACCGCTTCCCGATTACAGTTTGAGACTAAAAACTCTTTGTTATCTGATTGTTTTGGTAAGGCAAAAAATAATTGGCGTTTCATTTGGCTTTCGAAGCTTTCTTTTTAACTTTTGCTTTTTTACTTACTTTTGATTTAGGTGTAGTCGTTTTTTTGCCGTGGTAGTATTCACTCTTTAAATATAAATCTAAAGCAAATCGTATCAAGACACCAACAATAGCCGCCGTTGGCACAGCTATCATTACACCAACAAAACCAAGTAATTCTCCACCAGCCATTAAGGCAAAAATAACCCAAACAGCATGCAACCCTATTTTTTCACCGATTAGTTTAGGAGTTAGAAAGTTACCCTCTAACATTTGCCCAGCAAAGAATATAGTCGCGACTATGGCTAAAGTACTTGGCTCTCCAAGCTGAAACCAAGCGACAATTAAAGCCGCTCCCATACCTATGATAGCACCAAAATAAGGTATAAATGCAATTAGTCCTGCTCCTATGCCTATAAACAAACCAAAGTTCAACCCTAATAACATAAGGGATACACTATAAAAAATGCCCAGAATAAAGCAAACAGTTGCTTGGCCACGAACAAAACCAGCCAATGTTGTATCGATATTTGTGAAAATCTGTTTTATTTCTTTTTTATAATCATGTGGAAGCCAGCTGTTAAATTTATTAATCATTAAGTCCCAGTCACGTAATAGATAAAAAGCAACTATAGGTGTTATAAAAATGACAGATAAAAAGCTAAACAAAGCATTTCCACTATTCCATATGGTTTTAAAAAGCCCTTTACCAATTGTTCCAGCCATGTCATTTAGTCCTGTAACATTGGTTTTATTAAGTTCATCTAAAGAGTTCATGCTAAATAAATTTGGCGGTATAATTCCCCCAAAATGTGTGCTGGCTAAAGATTTAAGTTTATTAATATAACTTGGTAGAGCATGATAAAATTCTAACATTTGAGAATATAGTGTTGGCACAATTAAAAATATTAGGGTTGCAAAAAATGCCCCAAACACTCCTAAAACGATTGCTACGCTAGCAGTTCTGTTTAAATTATGTTCTTCTAGCCTATCTACAACGGGGTCAAGAAAGTATGAGACTGCCATACCTAAAATAAACGGAAGTAATATCGCCTCTAATTGCCAAATGACAGTGAAAAATAAAACAAAAAAGATAAGCCAAAAAATAATTTGTTTTTTATTGGAGCAGGAGTCTTTCATTATTTATACTGTCTTTCTAATTTTGCAAATTTATCAATACATTACTTCGGGGCTAAGCTCTCTAAGGCTAAGTTCATAAACTCTATTTTTAAATCTATTGTTTAATGCAACAACCGGCATAGATAGTTCTACTCCTTCATCTAATAAAGACAAACGCAATTGTTCAATATTGCCTCTATGTTTAATTTTGATTTGTGCAACATTACGACCAAGGGAAACAACCTCAGTCTCTAAAATAGTAAATGAGTTGCCCAAGTATTTTTTTATATTAATCCACTCTTTCATATTTGCAAAAGTAACATTAGCTGTAATAGAGGCTTCTGAATCAAGTGTATTATTAGTTATATTACTATAAGCACCATTGTTTTGTTCATATGACCATGTTGATTCTATGTATGAAACAGTCTCTTTAATTGCATTTACAAATATATTACTTTGTTTTTCTGTTTTGCTTATTGATGGTATCGTCTGCATATGTTTAATCTTTTGATTGTTTGCTTGATATATATGTAGAATGGCATTGTGCATATCCATGTCTTCCATTTCTAAGATAGCAATAATTACTTTTGTTGTTTGATGTCGTCTCATCAATTGCTTAACCGAGGATAGCTGATGCTTTATAATAGATTGCTCTGGTGCAATCTGCATATCGGACAAATCCCCTAAAGGTAGAGTTAATGGAACAAAACTATTACTTAAATTATATTTATTCCACTCAATATTCCAAAGGTTGTTCTCTCCCCAAAAAACAGAACCCATATTGATGTCACTATATCGCATAATGGGTAATATTAGAGTTTGCTCTGGTGGAGTGTAGTTTACTTCTCCCATAGACAACGATTCAAAGTAATTTTTACTTTTGCTTTCGCTAAAATAGAAGTTTAAGTTTGCTATGTATCTAGTTGAAGATGCTTCTTCATTTGTTATTTCAAAAGATTCGACCATGGGGTTTACGATGCTAGTATCATAAGTCAGCTCCAATTCAGAAATTAAATTCCTATTATAAGGTAGTAGGCGTTCCGCAAGCTTCAAAAAAGCTTGTTTTTGACCGTTTTCTAGAGCTGTTATTTTTGCTTTGCTGGCACTTTCATCAACTTCATCTACTTTAACTCCATGTATAGTAAACACACTACCTATAGTTTGAGACATGGCTTGCGGAGAGAATAGATTAATCAAAAAAACAACCAATAGTGTAAAAAATATTAGGTAAGCTGTATGAGATTTAAAGTATAAAAGCATTTTTTTCTAAAGCCTCTTAATATTATTATTATATTTTACACATTTATTGCGTGACATTTCTCTCTCTACCGAACATTATATTCTATAGATAAGATTGAATTATACATTAAATATTGCAATAAAAAAATAAATAATGGGAAAACTACGATGAAAGAAAATGATAAAATGAATAAGGCTACAAAAATGGCATGGAAATCTTGGAGTAATTTTACAAAGGTAGTTACTTATTCTATTGGTGCATCTGTTGTATTATTAATTATTCTAGCTATTGCGATTGCCTAAAGCTTCAGTGTTTAGATATAAAGAAATTATTTAAAGGGTTTAGTTATGCGGTTTATATTGCGTTTTGTTTTTTTGCTTTGTGTATTTAGTGCTACATTGTTTTTTTCTAGCTCTGACTTAATGGCTAAAGAACTACCAAAGTCTCTGACAATAACTGGTAATGCGACAGAATACAGAATTATGCCATTTCTTTATAGAATTGAGACAGCTGTATCTGAAAAAGTTAATTTTACAAAAGCTGCTAAATCTTACTATAACGGTGAAGGAAAAGTCTTACCATTTGAGGATTTCTTGCATACGGGTTATAATGATAAGCCATATTGGTTGCTGTTTAGAATAGCCAACAACACTATTACACAACGAACATGGTTTTTAAATCTAGGTCAGCATTACCAAGGAAGTCATGGTTTTGTTGATAAAATTATATTTTTTAAAGATGATAAAAGACAGCCTATAATTCAAGACGGCAGAAATGTTGATTATAAAATACCTGATGCTATGCAAGCTAAAAATGTACTACCTGTTAGAGTAGCTCCAGGTAAGCAGCAGCTTTTTGGTATATATATAGACCCAATGCTAGGTGTTCCTGTAGTGGTTCACCCAATACTTTATAGTAAAGACGGTCAAGCAGAACATCAAAATGCTACTGAACAGATGTTTTCATTCTTTTATCTAGCATTCCTATGTGCCACACTTTTATCTATTGCATATTTTTATTACAATAGAAATGTTGGGCTATTAGTTCTGCCTGCATATGTTTTATTTAATTATGCGATTTATGTCATGACAGATAAAATAGTCGCTTTTCAGGGTTACCTAGATGTAACTCTTATACCTCTACTTTATATGGTTACCCTTTACTTATCTTTGCTTCTAACTTCTCTATGCTTACTTAGAAATGATAAAAAAATTCAGCGTGTGTTTTTCTCGTTAATGAGTTTTATTATTTTCACTGGAGGTGTCTTTTTCTTCTTTCCAGACATACGGATGCTGTTTTTTGGAGAGCATACTTTAAGATATATTAAAGTTGCAGCTATACTAATTATATTATTGCTCTCAGTTTTTGTAAGTTTAAGGCGATCTAGTGGCTATAGTATTGTATATATTGCTTCTTGGTTGATTTTATTGCTTGGTGCGATCTATCAAGACATGGCTCTTTCCCAAGCTATACCTGCAACACCTTTAAATATGAATAGTTATTGGATTGCATTTATTCCTCACTTCTTATTGCTTGGTTACGTTTCTGTACGCAGTCATCACACCTCTTATTTAGTGGAAAAACAAATAACTGATGAAACAAATAGAAGAGAAAAAATACATGAAGAATTACGTAGAGCAAAAGAAAATGCCGATCAAGATAGATTGATTAATGTATTGCGTAGAGAGCGAGAAATGTTAGCTGGTCTACGAGAACGTGAGGCAGAACAAAAACTAGAGCTACAAAATGCAAAAGATAGTGCCGATCATGCTAACCAAGCTAAATCTGCTTTTCTTGCTGTTATTAGTCATGAGATAAGAACTCCTATGACGGGTATTATGGGTATGTTAGAATTATTATCAGGTACTCCTTTAGATAAGCAACAAAAAGAATATACTGAGACAATTAAATATTCAGGTGATGCCTTACTATCATTGCTAAACGATGTGCTAGACTTTTCAAAAATTGAAGAAGGACATATGGAGATAGAAAACATTGCTTTTGACTTGCGTAAACTGGTTAAAAACACAATTTTATTAATGCAAGGTCGGATAGAAAATGAACAAATAAAATTAGTAAGTGAAATTGCAGATGACGTACCTAATGGCTTGATTGGTGACCCTACTAGGTTGCGTCAAGTGTTACTTAATTTAATTGGTAATGCTATTAAATTTACAGATTCAGGTAAAATTACAGTAACTGTACGTTTAGATGATAATACCAATTCAAAAACACCTGTAATTTACTTTGCTGTGAGTGATACAGGTATTGGTATTTCAGAAGAAGGACGAATTAAGCTGTTCAAACCATTTGTTCAGGCGGATAGCAGTATTAACCGTCGTTTTGGAGGGACAGGCTTAGGGCTTACTATTTGTAAAAAATTAGTAGAAGCCATGAAAGGTCGTATAGAGCTTGAGAGTGAAGTAGGAAAGGGCACATCTTTCTTCTTTAAACTTCCAATGCAAACATCACAAGAATTTACAAAATATAATGATAGTGACGATGATACTGTTAAAGAAACTAGAAAAAAAATTAGGTCTTTAAATATTGTTGTAGTTGATGATAACTCTGTAAATCAAAAGGTCGTTAAAGGACTTCTTGAAAAAGAAAACCATAGAGTGGTTACCTTTACTAAGGCAATGGATGCTATTGAGTTTATAAAAATACACCCTGAAATTAATCTGATATTTATGGATATGGAGATGCCTGATGTCGATGGAATAACAGCAACTAGTAAAATAAGAGAACTACCAGAACCGCATGCACAAGTATTACCAATTATAGCAATGACCGGTAATGTAATGCTTGAAGATATTGAACGCTGTAAAGAGGGTGGTATGAATGGGTTTTTAGCTAAGCCTATTGAAGAGGACAAAATGTACACTCTATTGTTACAAATTTCTCAAAAACTTGATAGTAGCATAGGTGAGGATAAGGCTGAAGAGTCTAACAATGCTCCAGAAAACAATCAAACATCAAGTCTAGCGGAAATGCCTGAGCTATATAAAAGTGATGTACTTAATAGTCTAAAAGATGGTTTGGATATAGATGATTTTAAAAATATGATGGTTGAATTCTATCAAAAAACTGAAGAATTAATTGTAAATATTAACAAATCTATTCAGGAGCGTGACTCTCAAAATATATTCAGTTTTGGTCATGATTTAAAAGGCATGGCTGGCAATTTTGGATTAACTGGGCTGGAGGCTATAGCGGCTAAAATAGAGCATGGCGGACGAACTGAAACCTCCAATATGGAGGAGTTAGAGCTAATAGCAAAAGAATTGCAACCTACATATATAAATACACGTAAAGTGCTTGATGACTGGTTATTGTAACCCTCTAAAAATAATTTTATTTTTGAGCTTTTTTGCTTGACGTAGGTGTAATAGGCGTTTAGCATTCTTCTTAAGGTTATGACTGACACTATCTATTTGCTGAATAATGGCTTAGTTGAGATGAAGGTCTTCCGATTGTTATGTGTTTAATTTGACACTAAATTATGTTTAAAAAATGATTATTGCTTATATGAGGAGAGACTACAATGGCGACAGGTACAGTAAAATGGTTTAATCCAACTAAAGGTTTTGGCTTTATTGAGCCAGGCGATGGTGGAAAAGATGTGTTTGTTCATATCAGTGCTGTAAAAAATGCAGGTCTTAATGGCTTGAATGAAGGTGATAAAGTTAGCTACGAATTAGAAGAATACAATGATAAAATATCGGCTATAGATATTTCAGTTGTTGAAGCTGCTTAATATAGGCTTTCTCAGAATTCTAAAAGGGTGTCATTAAATTGATACCTTTTTTTTATCTAAAATTTATGAAACCTTACTCTAAGATAATGGCATAAGAAATGGGCCATCAGTCCATAAAAGTGCAGCATGTATACTTCTATCAGGATAGATGGATTTCAACGTAATCTTATACATCTCCATTTGTTTAAGATATATTTCTGGTATATTTTCTTCTTTTGTTGGAGGAGGGCGGTTAGTTTTATAATCAATAATATATACATCTGTTTCAGTCACTAATAAACGGTCAATAACCCCTGATACAGCAAAAAAACTTTGTTTATCATTGTCTTGTTCTAGGCGACCGTGAAATGGCACTTCAGCCTCTGAGCCTTTACCAAAAATAGGGGCGAATACTTCATGCTCTAGAACCGACATAACTTCATTGTGAATATTTTCTTGTTCACTGATTGTTAGTTTATGTACTTTTCTTGCTAGAAACTTTTTAATAGCATTTGTGCGTTGTTCTTTATTATGAATAGTTGGAATAACTTCTAATAATTTATGGATTAATAGTCCACGTTGGAAACGTTGTTCATTATCTTTTTGCTCTAGTGGCGATCTAGTCGCAGGCTCTGCATTAGTTGGCTTTGATGGAACTAATGGTTTTGCTGGTGTTGGATCATTAGGGGCAAGACTATAACACCAATCAGGTATAGGATTTATATTGCCGTGCCTAGTTTTTGCTATATGTTTTTCTGTCTGTTGCTCTGCAATAATTTCATTATTGCTAAACTGTAAACGCAGGGCAGGGGGAGGAAGGTTGTTTTCTTCATCACTTTGTAACGACACACCATCAACATTAAACTCTATTTCCTCCGCCATAGGTAGCATAGCTTTGTGTAGAATACTATACCAAGACTTATCATAGATTTTAGTATCAACTTTTTTCTTATAACCGCAAATATATAAACGGTCTTCTGCTCTGGTAATAGCTACATATAATAGGCGCTTATACTCTTCATCTTCTCTGCGAGAGGCATTGTTTTTACGCTTAGTATAGTGTAAATTATCCATATCTTTACGTGGTGACCATAAAGGGTAATAATTATTATCAGATTGTTTTTCCCACAAAAGCTTATCTTGCATGGCTTTATTATCTTTAGGGTGTGAAGTGGTATCAGGCATAAATACAACAGGAGCTTGCAAACCTTTAGAGCCATGCACGGTCATTATACGAACTTGATTAGTATCATTTTGTTCTTGTTCACGCTTAACTTGAGTTTTTCCTTGAGTGAACCACTGCAAAAAACCTTGTAGAGAGGCTGTGTTTTGTTGAGTGTACTGAAAACAACTATTTAGCAACTCTTCCAATGGATCTATAGCATCATAGCCTAACCTAGATAACACAGCTTCACGGCCACTAATTATGCTATTGGGGCAAGATTGATTCAGAAGCTCTGCAAAAAAGCTATATGGAGAGAGTGAGCTTGATTTTTTAATGCACTTGGTTAAATACTCTGCAATATTTTTATACCTTTCATGTTGTTGTACAGACTCCCAAACTGTTCCTTTACGGTCATAGCATAAAGCAAACAAATCATTTTCATCTAAACCGATAAGTGGCGTTTTCAATAGAGTAGCAAGATTAAGATCATCATCAGGTAATAAACAGAATTTAGCAACTGTTATGAAATCCATAATAGCAAGTTGCTTATTTAGTACCATGCGATCAACACCTGCAACGGGAATGTTTCTAGTTTTTAAAGCCCGTACACATTGGGTAACAAAAACATTTCTAGTCCGCACTAGAATCATAATATCTCGTGGTTCTATAGGTCTATTTTTGGCTATTAATAACTCATTATTTTTTATCCAGTTATCAATAGTATCAGCAATTTTATTGGCTAATATAATTCCAGAACTTTCTGTCTGCCTAATTTTTGTTGGCAATAACCAGCCTAATTCTTGTTGCTCTATATCTTGTTCAGGAACAGCAATAACAGGCCATAGCTCCACCATTCCAGATTGACCTTTACGGAATGGATAATGAAGAATACTAGTCTCATTTTCAACGACTACGCCAGATCGAGTATCATCAGGTTCAAATACTTTATCAACAAAGGATAAAATTTCAGGTGTTGAACGAAAAGATACATCTAAATCAATTTTTTTCCATTCATTCTGTGAGCTTGTAACTCTATTAGCAAAGTGGTGTTGCATTCTAGAAAACTCAACAGGGTCTGCATTATTGAAGCTAAAAATAGATTGTTTTTCATCACCAACAACAAATAAAGTACGTAGTTTCTCTAGATTATCATCACTACCATGCCCTGAGAAAAATTCTTCAGTTAATGATGATATAACTTGCCATTGTTCTGGGTTCGTATCTTGAGCTTCATCTACTAAAACATGGTCTATGCCACCATCTAACTTGTATAGCACCCAAGCTGCACTTGAGTGTTCTTTTAATAAATCACGGGTGTAAAAAATCAAATCATCATAGTCGAGCAAAGCATATTGTTGTTTATATTTAGTATAAAGCTCCAAAATATAAGAGCCTATTTTTAGTACTTCTGATGTGACTTTTGCAACATTTAATGATTGAATTTTACTATGAAGATCTAATACAGTTTCGGCTTGTCTGGCAAGAACATCTAGGATATTAGGCATATGTTTTTGTGCTTGCTGTGTTGCAAGTTTTTTGCGAATACTATGGTCTCCCTTGGTAAGAAAAGCATATTTATACTTGGCAAAAAGCGCAATTTTCTTGTTAATATCTGTGCAAGCTAAGAAATCATGCATTATATCATTGGTTTTAACATCTGTTTTACTGCCACAAGACAAAGCATCGCAAGCTTGTTGTAGCTCAACAGAATTAAATTTATTATTATTTATTACTTGTTTTATAAGCTCTTCAGACGTTTGCTCTCGTGAACAATCAAGTTGCGTATAAATTTTTTGAACAACTGCATCGTAACCGCCTTCATAATTCAATAAATAAGATAAGCGACTACGGTTCTTGGTTAATTCTTGCAATAACCCTTCCATTTGGTCAGCATTTAGTAAATAAGTTAGATGCTCAAAAGCTTGGCTAAGCTCTTTATCTGTGGTTTCTTTCAAAGTATGAATCATATCAGACTGGCATCTAGTAAGATAATCTTGAGCTGTGCGTTCATCCATTACTTCAAAATGTGGAGATAGTTTAGCCTCAATCGGAAATCGTCTTAAAACAGACTGGCAAAATGAATGTATGGTCATTATTTTCATACCGCCAGCCGTATCAACCACATGGGCAAATAGACGGCGAGCAACGTTTTTCATTTGCTCATCGGCTTCATACCCTGTTAAATCCTTCAGTTTTTTTGATAGCTCTTCATCGCTAATTACAGCCCATTCAGACAGAGTTGAATTAATACGCAGAGCCATTTCAGCAGCTGCCGCTTTTGTAAAAGTAATACATAGAATTTTTTCTGGGGAGGTCGCTGTTTCAATTCCCATTCCAATTTTTGGTAACATCAAACGTAAGACTCTATCGGTTAGAATTTTTGTTTTACCCGTTCCAGCAGATGCACCAACCCAAACAGTATCTAAAGGATTGGAAGCCTGTCTCTGTTTTACATTGGGGTCATCATCAAAGGCTCGGTTTTGATTCGTTTTTGGTGAGAATCCTTGTTTCATCATATTTTGCCTATGTTTGAGCTTAATTAATACAGTTAGAATAACAAATTTTTGTGTTATTTGTTAATAGATTCGTGTAAGAAAATTTCAGAAATTTATATTTTTTTATGTTTTCTATCTCATTGAAATATATTGTTCTTTTTCAATTTCCGTACAATTTTTCATATTTGGACTTGACATAAGCACCGTAAAATGGTTAACTAAACATTAAGGAAGTGTAAACGAATTGTTAACACATTCAAATAAAGAGTAAACAGAATAATATACAGAGGTTTTAAATTGTAACATTAAATATTTTTAGGAGAGAGAAAATGGCACGTATTTTAGTAGTAGAACATAACAAAGAAATTGCATCATATTTAACTTCAACTTTAAAGAATGAAGGTCATAATGTAATGCATACAGATAGCAGCCTTGATGCATGGCGTGTATCTGGACAGTTGGAATTTGATGTTATGGTGATTGACATTGTAATGCCCGGTATGGACGGTTTTGTTTTAGCTCAAAAAGCTTTACAAGTTAATCCATATTTACATGTTATTTTCATTACTGGTTTTGCTGGTGTTGCCATGGATACATATAACTCCCCTGAATATGCACCACAACCAATGACAACAACACCATTTCATTTGAAAGACATTAACGCAAGAGTTCGTTACATGATGGGCGATTTAACTGCCCTACCAAACGCAAGTGAAGAAAGATATGGCAACTCTGAAAACATTGTTTATGCTAATTTTCAGAAACGTTCAACACAATCATCATAGATAAATACAGCAGATACCCTAGCTCTTAATTAACTTAGGTAGCTAGGGTCTGTGACCTTATGCAGCAACTGCAGAATCCATTTTATTTTCAAGATTTTCAATCAGCTTATCCATAAATTCTTCAGTGGTTAGCCATTTTTGTTCTGATCCAACCAATAGAGCCAAATCTTTAGTCATATGCCCAGCTTGTACAGTATCAACACAGACTTGCTCTAGAGTTGTAGCAAACTCCATTACTTCTGGTGTCTCATCAAATTTACCACGGTAACGTAGGGCTTGTGTCCAAGCGAAAATAGAAGCAATTGGATTAGTTGAAGTTGGTTTGCCTTCTTGGTGCATACGGTAATGACGAGTAACCGTGCCATGCGCTGCCTCTGCTTCAACGGTTTTTCCGTCAGGGCTAAGCAAAACCGAAGTCATTAGTCCTAAAGAGCCAAAACCTTGAGCCACAACATCAGACTGTACATCACCATCATAATTCTTACATGCCCAAACAAAACCACCGCTCCATTTAACCGCACAAGCAACCATATCATCAATTAATCGATGCTCATATGTTAGTCCTTTGGCTTCAAACTCAGCTTTAAATTCATTATCAAAGACTTCTTGGAATATATCTTTAAAACGACCATCATATGTTTTTAAAATAGTATTTTTAGTCGATAAATAGACAGGGTAATTGCGTTGTAGACCATAATTCATACAAGAACGAGCAAAACCTTTAATAGATTCATCTAAGTTATACATACCCATAGCAATTCCAGGGCCTGTGAAATCAAATATTTCATGAACTTCAGGCTCTCCACCATCTGCAGGCTGGAAAGTCATAGTTAGCTTACCTTCTTTGGGTATCTTAATGTCTGTAGCACGATATTGATCACCAAAAGCATGACGACCAATCACAATAGGCTGTGTCCAACCTGGAACATAGCGTGGGATATTGTTACAGATAATAGGCTCACGGAAAACAGTGCCTCCCAAAATATTTCTGATAGTACCATTAGGTGATTTCCACATTTTTTTTAGGTCAAATTCCTCAACTCTATCTTCATCAGGGGTGATTGTTGCACATTTTACGCCAACACCATGCTCTTTAATCGCATTTGCTGCATCAATGGTTATTTGATCATTCGTAGCATCACGACTTTCAATACCAAGGTCAAAATATTTTAAGTCAATATCAAGGTAAGGCAAAATAAGACGAGTTTTAATAACGTCCCAAATTATACGAGTCATTTCATCGCCATCTATTTCAACGATTGGATTTTCTACTTTAATTTTATTGCTCATAATTTCACTCCTTGATTTAGTTTGTTTTAACTAAAATACAGTATAGAGAAATAGAATATACTCGCAAGATATTATATTGTTATTGATTATATTTGGGAGCAATATTAATCACTACACTGTCTGATTTTAAACTTTTTCGCCATATTTTCGCTTGTTTTTTACTAAGCTTTACATCTTCTTTATTAATTAAATTATTATCAATAAGTTTATTCTTTTGCTTATTCATAAAATTATACAATTCGCTATTTTCTCTTTTTGAGTATTTTAAGCCAATTAAATACCATTTGTAGGCGGCGGGGAAATCTTCTTCACTTTTGGCAATTGCAGCAAGACGAATAAAGCTATGTAAGTATTTTTGCTTAGCACTTTCTTCAAAGAAGTGTTTGGATTGCTCAGTGTTCTTGGCAAAGCCTCCTTTACCCTTTAAATAAAGATCTGCAAGAATATATTGAGCTCTAGCATCACCATCATCAGACATTAATAATATATCCGCCAATGGGTGTTTTGCATTTTTGTAAACAGGTGAATAAATAGGGTCTGGTAAGTATTTAATGCCTTTATCTTGAGTGTAAGATTTTGTAGAAAAAAATGAGATAATAACTATGAAGTAAATTATAAACCTCATTTTTTCTTATCCTTTTTATTTTTGTCCTTTTTATTGTTATCTATATCATCAAAAACCTGTAAAACTTCGATAATTGTATCTCCTCGTTTCAAAGTCTTGTTATCCACATAAACTACAAATTTAGCATGTCTTTTAAAACCTTTATGTGCAATTTTTGCAATAGTAAAAGATGGTTTATCATTGCTACTTTTAAATATATAAAACATAGCGGTATCATTAGTAGAATCCAATGCGTAATCACGCCATTCACCACTAGATACTCTTGTTCCATATAGGGATAGAATTTGATTAAGTTCAAAACGACTAAATGTCACTTTCTGCCCAGGGTACCATAACCCAGTTAAACTAAATAGTTCTGCCATGCTTTGCCTTATAATTCTTAGCTTATAATATTGATTAAAAAAGATTATATAACTCTAATCTAGTTAACTTAGCAAGTTTATGCTTTCAATTAAATATATTTTTTTATTTTAGGTTCTTGACCTAGTGGTATGTTTTGCGGTATAGCATAGACTTCTATTCGTGGCGACTGTAGCTCAGCGGTAGAGCCCTCGGTTGTGGTCCGAGTGGTCGCGGGTTCGAACCCCGTCAGTCGCCCCATTTATTTTGATCAAAAGCATTTACATCCCCCCTCCTATTCAGTTGACATAATTCTATTATCGTGGTAAAATGAAATCACTTACTAGATAAATAGAGTATTACTATGTACAAGAAACTGAAAAAACAAAATGGCGAGAAATTC
>JAJFGX010000110.1 GCA_021775895.1 Alphaproteobacteria bacterium
TTTTTAAATGTTAGGTGTCAGCCCCTATTATTTTAATTCCTTTTAAAATTTTTAGTTTTTTGGTCCCTTACCGTATTTTCCACGAAATGGATTTGATTTATTATTTGTAGGTTTTTTATCCTCTGGCATTATTTTGTCTCCTTTTTAAATTTTAATTATCACGAATCTTTAATCTTAGATAAGTTAATAACATAAGATTAAGAGTCAGTCAATCCAATTTCTATAACTCATAAGAATAAACAACCAAAGTCTAAAACTAAGCTGCTTTTTGCACAATTAATTGCGGAACTGCCGTAAAGTTTGCAGCCTCTTCTAATACTCCAGCTGTTCTGAATACTGTTTCTTCATCAAATGGACGACCAAGAATTTGCAAGCCAAGTGGCAGACCATCTTTGTCTAAGCCAGCAGGGATAGATATTCCCGGCATGCCTGCAAGTGAGGCTGGAACAGTAAACACATCATTTAGATACATTTTAATTGGATCATTCATATCATCATCCATTGCAAATGCAGCACTTGGTGCAGTTGGTGTAAGAATTACATCACATTTTTTATAGGCTTGATTAAAGTCATTCCAGATTTGTTTACGAACCCTACGTGCTTTATTATAATAAGCATCATAATGCCCTGCGGATAAAACGTATGTTCCAATCATAATACGTCTTTTTACTTCATCGCCAAAGCCTGCGGCTCTAGTTGCTTCATACATATCGTCTAAATTGCCGCCATCATTTACACGCATGCCATAGCGTACTCCATCATATCTAGCAAGGTTAGAAGAACATTCGGCTGGTGCAATAATATAATATGTTGGCAGAGCATATTTTGTATGAGGCAGGCTTATATCAACGATTTCTGCACCTGCATCTTTCATCCATGCGATTCCTTGTTGCCACAAACTCTCGATTTCTTCTGGCATGCCGTCTACCCTATATTCTTTAGGGATACCGACTTTAAGTCCTCTAATATCGCCTGTCATAGCTGACATATAATTAGGTACATCACGATTGACTGAAGTTGAATCTTTTTTATCAAAACCAGCCATTGCTTGCAGCATAATTGCGTTATCTTCAACTGTTCTGGCAAAAGGCCCTGGTTGATCAAGTGAAGAAGAAAAAGCAATGACTCCCCAACGTGAACAACGACCATAAGTTGGCTTAATACCAGTAATACCACAAAACGATGCTGGCTGACGGATAGAGCCACCTGTATCTGTTCCCGTAGCACCCATCATAATTCGTGCTGCAACCCCTGCAGCCGAACCACCAGAAGATCCACCAGGGACAATATCTTTATTATCATTATTGCGTTTCCATGGGTTAATTACATTACCAAATGCACTTGTCATGTTAGATGAACCCATAGCAAATTCATCTAAGTTAGTTTTACCTAGCATCACAGCACCTTGATCAAACATATTTTGAGCAACTGTTGAGGTATATTGAGGTGTAAACCCCTCTAAAATTTTGCTTGATGCTGTGGTTTGCACCCCTTCAGTACAGAATAAATCTTTCATACCAATTGGAATGCCTTCTAATACGCCAACTTCACCATTAGCACGTTTAGTATCGCTAGCCTTTGCTTGCTCTAATGCTTGCTCTGGTGTGTTTGTGACAAAAGCATTTAATTCTTTTGCCGATTCTATTGCATCTAAATGCACATTGGTTAACTCAACCGAAGTAAAATCACCATTGTTTAAGCCATCTAATGCTTGTTTTATTGTTAAGTCTGTTAATGCTGTCATATTTGCTACTCCAAAACTTTTGGTACTACGAAAAAGCCTTCGGCTGTTTCTGGTGCATTCATTAAAACTTTTTCTTGAATGTTACCATCTGTGATTTCATCTTCTCTCATATAAAGTGTCATATCAACTACGGAAGTTAAAGGCTCAATACCATCAGTATCGACATCTTTTAGCATTTCAATCCACTCTATGATATTATTAAGTTCTTTTGAGTATTTCTCTTTTTCAGTATCAGTGACTTTTATACGAGCCAATCGTGCAATTTTTTCAACTGTTTCAGTATCAATGGACATTATGATATTCTCTCTTTATAAATTATAAAATAAACTACAAGGGAATTTATAGCATGACAATATGCAGTTTGGAAGAGTTAAAAGCAGTTCTAAACACCAATGGTCGTAAACGAGAGTGTTTATTAGGCATTGATCACGGAACTAAAAACATAGGTTTGGCAATATCAGACCATCGTTTATCAATTGCAACGCCGATTGATACTATTAGAAGTACTAAATTTAGTCACGATATAGAACATTTAAGACGTGTGATTAATGAATATAATGTAGGAGGTATAGTCTTAGGACTTCCTTTGAATATGGATGATTCTGAAGGGGCTCGTTGTCAATCTGTTCGTCATTACGCTAAAAATTTATTAGAGCAAACCGATTTTTTTGGTAGAGAGCTAAATATTGCATTTTGGGACGAGCGTTTATCAAGCTTTGCTGTTGAAAGTGTATTAATGGATGATATTTATTTACCGAAGAAAAAAAGAGCGAAAGTCATAGATAAGCTTGCCGCCGCACATATATTGCAAGGTGCTTTGGATAAACTTAGATAGTTTTTCTACGTGCTTTAGCAAAGCGTCTAAAGTCAGCTATTTTTTTTGCTCTCATTTTTTTATCAGAAATTTGTTGAATTGACTTTATTTCAGAGGGAGAAATCCAGTATTGATCATATGGCTCGCTATATTTTAATTCAGGACTACTATCGCAATAAAAGCCTCCACCAACGCTTTGTGGTGCTCCTTTAAGGCTAGTTAATTTATTGTGGTAGCAAGAGAAGTTATTTCCAACTGTTTGCGGAGCGCCTTCAAGTGTGGTTAATTGGTTATTATAACAAGAAAAAGCACCAACAATATTTTGTGGGGCACCAATAAGATCGGTTAGTAGGTTGTAAGTACAAGAAAAAGCGCCACCAACTGTTTGTGGCGCACCTGCAAGTGTGGTTAACTTATTACCATCACATTGAAAGCCACCATCAATTTTCTGTGGTGCGCCTTCAAGTGTGGTTAGTTGATTCTGTTGACAATTAAAATTACCTTTAATTATAACCATAGTTAAATCAGGGAGCTTAGTTAAACCTTTACTTTGTATATATACATCACCAACAGTGATTTCCCCTGTTTTTTTATTCTCTGTGTAATCAATGTCCATTTGATCAAGGAATTGTTTTGCCTCAATATTTGATGCAGAATTATTATTAAACTGATTTTTCATTAAAGCTCCATCAAGTAAGTATAAGATAAAAACATATTGTTTCTATTCCATTTATGAAGCCATGTCAATGTATAGTCTTTTAAAATAACAACAGCTGATTGTTTGCTATCATATAATTTTTTCTATGAACTTCTTTATTTCAGATAAAGCATTCAGTTGACATAACTCTATTATCGTGGTAAAGTGGAAGCACTTACTAGATAAATTAAAGTGGCTAATATGTACAAGAAACTGAAAAAACAAAATGGCGAGACGTTCGCACGAACAATCAGGGATTACCACAATGGAATCTTGGAGCTTCCAGATGTTGATATTATCCTCCGCCATGCAGGGCGAAACGCAGAGCCTTTACTGCCATACCTTACCAGCCTATTAACTGCTGATAATTCTGAACCAGCACCTACGCCACAAGATCCACTAGCTTTGCTTGACCAAGCAGGCTATGAGGCTTTTCATGCTGACACATTGGAAAAGCAAAACAGTATTAAGCACTATTTTAAAAAAGGTGAATTATTATGTACTTTTAATGATAATTCCAGATACAAACGATATCACATTGTTAATGCTGTTAAAAAAGACGTAGATGAAATTAAACGTGAAGATTTTAACGGAGAAGAAAAGCGTGAAGATGAATACGGTACCTCAGTGATTTCTATTCAAATGCTAAAAAAAGGTGGTTTTATTAGTATAAAAAACCGCTATAACCATACAGTTTCTAATTGCGACAATACGTTTGGGAGCAATCCAGATAATATTATTAATGGACTTTCATCGGCTCTAAAAGACCGCTTTAATGTCGATTTTTCGGTTAATGAATCCCCTTTACCTAAAGGTTTTACTGTAATTGGAAATCAAATTTTAAAATACCACCAAGAAATTAACAATATCTATTATGGCGATCAAAGATGGGCTGAAAATGGTGTAATCCACACTGTTGATAGATCTGCAGGTGATGCATTATTCGATAAAT
>JAJFGX010000012.1 GCA_021775895.1 Alphaproteobacteria bacterium
GCAAGAACACATAACTAAAACAATTAAAGCATCAGCAAATAATCCTATAGAATGCTCATTAGACCCTAGATTTACATTTGATAGTTTTGTTGGAGATAAAAGCAACGAACTTGCAATTGCTGCGGCCAAACGTATCGTTGAAAGTGACGTTGTATCGTTTAATCCATTATTCTTATATAGTGGTGTTGGGCTTGGAAAAACTCATTTAATGCATGCTGTCGGCTGGGCAATCAAAGAACGCTCGCCAGAGAGAAAAGTATTGTACATGTCTGCTGAGAAATTTATGTATGAATTTATTCGCTCGCTACAGAGCAAAAGCACCATGTCATTTAAAGAAATGTTCCGCTCTGTTGATTTATTGATGATTGATGACGTGCAATTTATTAGCGGTAAGAACAAAATACAAGAAGAGTTTTTTCATACTTTTAATGCTCTTGTTGATCAAAATAGGCAAATAATAATATCTGCCGATCGCCCACCATCAGATATTGAGGGACTTGGCGAACGTTTAAGGTCTAGACTTGGTTGGGGTTTGGTCGCAGATATTCATCCAGCGACATATGACCTGCGCCTTAAGATTCTGAAATCAAAAATACAATATATTCCAAATATAAATATTGCAGAGAATGTCCTTGAATTTCTCGCTGAGAAAATCACTTCAAATGTAAGAGAGCTTGAAGGCGCATTAAATCGTATAGTCATGCAAACTGAACTTACAGGACAAGATATTAATCTTGGAGAAGTAAAAATTATCCTGCAAGACTTACTTAAAGCAAATGACCGTATTGTAACAATTGAGGACATTCAAAATACTGTTGCAACATATTATGATATTCGGGTTCAAGATATACACTCAGCTAGAAGAGCCCAAGTTATTACTCGCCCAAGACATGTTGCTATGTACCTATCAAAAATACTAACTGCGGCATCACTGCCTAGTATAGGTCAGAAGTTCGGTGGTCGTGACCATACAACGGTTTTATATGCTGTTCGCAAGATTGAAGAATCATTGTCTAAGGATTCCCAATTGGCAAAAGATATAAGCACTCTGAAAGAAAACCTTAAGCAGAATTAATATATTTCATTTAGAAACTAGCAGTAATTCTATTTGCTGTACTCCTAATCACGTTGCGAAACTTAGTTAATGCGGGGGCGTATGTAAGGCAGTCGTTACCCATCGTAATAAGTGCTGGAGCCTCAAACTGCGTTAATTCATTAACATGATAGAGGCAGTGGCTACCCATATTAGTAAGTAAAGGTGCTTCAAACTGCGTTAAAACATCGGAGAAAGAAAGACAATCATCACCCATCGTGGTAAGTGATGGTACTTTAAACTGCGTCAATCCATAAGATCTATAAAAACATTGGTTGCCCATAGTAATAAGTGCTGGAGGCTCAAACTTTGTTAATACAGGGACGCTGGAAAGACAGCCGTCGCCCATATTAGTAAGTGCTGGAGCTTCAAACTTAGTTAATCGATTCGCATTAAAAAGACAGCGCTCACCCATATTGGTAAGTGCTGGAGCTTCAAACTGTGTCAATGCAGGAGTGTAACGAAGACAGCCCTCACCCATAGTAATTAAGTCTGGAAGATAGAGAGTTTCTATCTGAGATTTTTCAGCCCCAATTAAAACATCACCATCTAAGGTTAGATTTCCATCTTTAATCGTCAGTTTAGGATTGCCACCATAACAATTATTAAAATTATCAGCGAAACTATCTGTGTATGAATCATCAATTTTTTTAAGAGTTTTACTTTTATTGTCAAATAAGAATCCATCGAATAATGCATCACCTGCAGATCTATTAACCGTATGAATCTGACCATCTTTAGCCCATCTTTGATCACCATAATAGATATTATTAATTTCTCTATGGTATTTAAGAATCTGTTTCCCAATTACAGTAAAATTATCAGGTAATTCAAATTTGTTAACCGAAAAATCTACATTAAAATGATCTTTGAGTGCTGATGAAAGCCCATCAATAATATTATCTGGATTGCTTCCAAATGTATTGTCACAATTAGAAACAGTATGATTATAGCGGTTCTTAATACTGATAAAACCACCTGTTTTTAGCATTTGAATAGAAATAACCGAAGTACCGTATTCATCTTCACGCTTTTCTTTTCCATTGAATTCTTCACGTTTAATTGTATCTACATCTTTTTTAACTGCATGAACAATGTGGTACCTTTTGTATCTAGCATTGTCATTAAATGTACATAGGAGTTCGCCTTTTTTAAAATACGGTTTAATACTATTTTGTTTTTCTAAAGTATCTGCGTGAAAAGCCTCATAGCCTGCTTGCTCAAGCAGGGATAGTGGATCTTCTGGTGTGGGCGTGGGTTCAGAATTATCAGCAGTTAGAAGGCTCGTAAGATATGGCAATAAAGGCTTTGCGTCTCGCCCTGCGTGGCGAAGAATGATATCAACATCTGGAAGCTCCAAGATTCCATTGTGGTAATCTCTGATTGTTTGTGCGAATTTCTCGCCATTCTGTTTTTTCAGTTTCTTGTACATAGCATTATTACCAAACCAAGTCTCAATTTCATTATTAAACTTATATAGTAATTCCACTTAACTTTTACACGTTGTTATTGCGTCACTCACCTAGTAAATCTAGGCTTCGCTCCTTATGTCTCGTTTAAAAAACAAATTGAAAAGACTATAAATTGATGATAGCAAATTTTCTATATTATGTCAAGTTAATTGCGGGGTTTATGCTACTTATTTTTATCCACTGTACCCTTTGATTAGAAACTGGCGGTATTGTCTTTCTTACGGCGACGAGCTAGCTTTTCTTCTGCCCAACTATCAATTTTTCTACTATCAATAACTGAAAAATAGTAAAAGAATGTATAAATTGGAACAGCAAACATTGCTATAGAAAGCATTTTATCATCTGACTTACCATCTAAACAATATTCTGTATCAACGTTAATCTGTCCAGTTGTTGTATTTGATGTTCTATCAACCGCCTCTTGTCTGCACTCACGTAAATCACCATAATCCACAACGTTGAAAATTTTTCCAATATCTTCTAACGGCACAAAATCATCTGTAAATCTTTGTGCTATACTTTGAGCCTGAGCTTCTGAAATGTCAGTATTTTGAATTGTCTTATCTATTAACTTTGAAGCATAATCATTAAAATCACCTAATTTATCTACTACTTGTAGAATTTTCAAATCTTGTTCAAGCTCCATCATAACTTCAGATGCTTTATCAGTTTGAATATTATCAGGAGTTTTAGTGACAATTGCACTTCCAACATTACCCAAAACAACCCCAATAACGTATGAATGTAACACAAACCCAAGAAAAGATTTATTGTTTTTCGCCAATCGATTCCTTAATACACGAGGGTAGTATAAGAAATCTGTGCTTGTATCAGCATCTGTAGCTATTTCTTCTTTAGGTGTTTCAATAACTGAGATTTCTTCTTTATTATCATTTGTTTCTACCTGCACACACTCTTGAGTTTCTGTTCCTGTTTCTACTTTTACTTTTGTTTCTACCTGTACACACTTCTCTACTTCTGCATTTTCTGCCGTATTTTCATTTTTCTTAGTCATTTTACTTCTCCTGTTTCAGATTCTGCGCTAACTATATATGCTTTTTATTAATATGTCAATGATTATATAAAAAATAAAATAGCTATGTAGCTTTTATTGCTTTAATAACGAATATATATATAAGATTATTTATGTTAGGATTTATACGTTATGATTTATTCAGGTAAAAATACATATTTCTATATTCTTTTAATACAGCTTTGCTTTAGTTTGCTCTATTTTTCACCTGTTCAGGCCTCGCCAGATATTAATAACTTAGCTGAAATAAAAATCATAGCTGGCAAACACATTCAAGGTGAAGAAGGGTTCACTATTGGAATTGATATTGACTTGCAAGGACATTGGAAAACTTATTGGCGTGTTGCAGGTGATGCAGGGCTTGCACCAGTACTTGATTGGAGTAAATCAAGCAATATAGAGGGCGAACCAGAAATCATGTGGCCAACCCCAACACGTTTTGAGACTTATGGCCTGCAAAATATTGGTTATCTTGACCATGTTCTTTTTCCGATAAAAATAACAGCTAAAGATGCATTAAAACCGATAGAGCTTGCATTAGATATTAATTTATTACTTTGTGATGAAATATGCGTACCATTTCAGAAAACATTAAATAAAACTATTGCCCCGACAGCACATAAAAACCCTAAAACTCTACAAGATAACATTGATAATTTAGCAAAAACCAATGCAAATGCGGTTTTAAAAAATATTAAAATCAGTAAAGATATTGAGCTTGATGAAGACATTCTTTCACTAGCTTTATCCCTACCAAAAGAATATTTAAATGAAAAAATAACCGATATATTTGTTTATACGACAAAAGAACTATTCTTTGATGCTCCTGATATAGGTCTAAAAACTGATGGTGATGGAGCATTATTAACCGCCAATATGAACCTGCGTATTCCTTTAGATGATGATGAAGTATTAAAAGATGTCCTTGAGAGTGATAACAATTTCTCTTTAACCATTGTCTTTGAAGATAGTGCGCCATTATTGGTTGATTTAAACGATAACAAAGACGCAATAAAAATAAAATCGAATATTAAATCACTTGTTATTCCAGCATCTATTGGCTTAATAATTCTATTCGCCTTTGTCGGTGGGGCAATTTTAAATGTAATGCCATGTGTACTGCCCGTACTTTCTTTAAAGTTTTTATCACTTATTAAGTCATCGGATAAAAGCTCTAAGCACATACGTATAGGTTTTCTTGCCTCAGCTTTTGGGATTATGGTTGCTTTTTGGTCTATGGCTGGATTTCTTGCTATTTTAAAATTAGGTGGACATTCCATAGGTTGGGGTATGCAATTCCAACACACAGGCTTTCTTATATTTCTTTGTTTGGTTCTAATTACATTTGCTCTAAATTTATGGGGAGTATTTGAAATTAATGTACCTAAATTTATTACATCAAAACTACCAAATAACAGCCATCATGACCATGATAGTTTAATGGGACATTTTTTAACTGGAGTACTTGCGGCTATTTTAGCAACTCCATGCTCTGCCCCATTTCTAGGAACTGCCGTTGGTTTCGCTTTATCTCAAAATACTTTTGTAATTTTCTTAATATTCTCATTTCTTGGCTTGGGCTTATCACTACCATATTTCATTGTTGCTGGTTTTCCTGCTGTTGCAAAACATATGCCTAAACCAGGTGCTTGGATGTTAAAAGTTAAAAAAGCTATGAGTGTTGCTCTGCTAATTACGGCCTTATGGCTTGGCAGTATTGCTACTAATAATTTAATTGGTCGAGAGGTTATCTCAACAGAAAATAGCCTATGGCAAAAATTTAACCTAGAGCAAATAAATCAAGCTATTTTAGAACAGAAAGTTGTAATTGTCGACATTACCGCTGACTGGTGCCTTACTTGCAAAGCAAATAAAAGTTTAGTGTTTGATAATGCAGAAATTAAATCACTACTAAAACAAGACAATATAATTGCCATGACAGGTGATTGGACGCAAATGAATGAAGATATTACAAAATATATTAATAGCTTTGGAAGATATGGCATTCCACTAAACGTTATTTATAGCTCTAAAGCCCCTGATGGCATCTTATTACCCGAATTACTCTCTAAAAAAATAATTATAAATACATTGGAACAAGCAAAGCCTTAAGTTAACTTTCTATAAATATATTGTTGATATATTTATACCGCCCAAGGTATGCTAATTAATATTGTTTATGCAATATCAATTATAACCACAATCAAAATCTCTTCTGAAAAGGATATAAATATGTTTAACAAGCCTAGTGATAATTTTAAAGACAAATATCAAGCAATTAATAAGTCACAGGCAGTGATTGAATTTAATATGGACGGCACGATAATTGATGCTAATGATAATTTTCTTAACACCATGGGCTACACTATTGAAGAAATTAAAGGTCAACATCACAGTATGTTTGTAGAAAATAGCTACGCTAATAGTGCAGAATATAAAGATTTTTGGAAGAAATTAAATCGTGGAGAGTTTGAAGCTAAAGAATATAAACGCCTAGGAAAAGGCGGTAAAGAAGTTTGGATTCAAGCATCTTATAATCCTATTCTTGATAAAAATAATAATCCTTATAGCGTTATTAAGTTTGCAACTGATGTTACAGAACAAAAACTATCTACAGCAAATTATGTAGGGCAAATTAATGCAATTAGTAAAGCTCAGGCTGTAATTGAATTTAACATGGACGGTACAATAGTTGATGCTAATGACAACTTCTTAAATACAGTTGGGTATAGTATTGAAGAAATCAAAGGCAAGCACCATAGCATGTTTGTTGAGACTAGTTATGGCAACAGTGAAGAGTATAAAAATTTCTGGAAAAAGCTAAATAGTGGAAAGTTTGAGGCTGGAGAATATAAACGTATCGGCAATGGTGGTAAGGAAGTTTGGATTCAAGCATCTTACAACCCTATCCTTGATATGAATGGTAAGCCATTTAAAGTTGTTAAATTTGCAACAAATATTACAGATCAAAAGCTTAAAAATGCAGATGTTCGTGGACAACTTGATGCAATTAGCAGGGTACAGGCCGTCATTGAATTTAATCTTGATGGCACAATTATTGGCGCTAATGATAATTTCTTAAATACAGTTGGATATAGCATTGAAGAAATTAAAGGTAATCATCATAGCATGTTTGTTGAGCCTGACTATGCAAACAGTGAGGAATATAAAGATTTTTGGAAAAAGTTAAATAGAGGAGAATTCGAGGCACGTGTTTATAAACGTCTTGGCAAGGGTGGTAAAGAAATATGGATTCAAGCATCTTACAACCCTATTCTTGATATGAATGGTAAGCCATTTAAAGTTGTTAAATATGCAACCGATTTAACTGAGTTAATGAAAACTGTTGATTTAACCGATGCTACATCATCAAAAATGCAAAGTGTCGCTGCCGCTATCGAGGAAATGTCTGCATCTGTAAGTGAAATAAGCAAGAATATGTCACTATCGAGGCAAGCAACCGATGAAATCTCTGATAAAATTACAGTATCTGGTGATGCTAGTAATAATCTAATTACAACCATGGGGTCAATGGAAAGCATAGTCGGTTTAATTCGTGACATTGCTGAGAAAGTTAATTTACTTGCACTAAACGCAACGATTGAAGCTGCTAGAGCTGGAGATGCTGGCAAGGGGTTTGCGGTCGTTGCATCTGAGGTGAAAAGTCTTGCAAATCAAACCTCTGAGGCCACAGATGATATCGCAGAGAAGATTTCTGATGTTCAGTCAATCTCTAATGACGTGGCAAGCAGTATTAAAGAAATTATAGAATCTGCTAGTGCTGTTAGTGAGTATGTTAGTAGCTCTGCATCCGCGGTTGAGGAACAAAGCGCTGTAACCGAGGATATTTCTTCCAATACTCAGCAAGCAACGTCAGCTGTTGAAGAAATAAGTAGACGAATTAAACAGCTATCAGCAGCTTAGGAGGCAAGAACCATTCATAAGGAAATCACCGCCTTATTCTTTTGAGTCTATTTCTATAAACTCTAATAAGGTCGTGGCTACCCGCAGGAGATTCTTGCTCTAAGGTCGGTTCAGCATAATCACTATATTGCTTTAATAACTCAATAGTTCCTGTTTGATTATGCTCTTTAGCAAAATCGAGCGCTGTGTAATTAAAGACGTTTTTAATATTAGTATCAACACCAGATTTTATTAATGCTTTTGCAATCTCCGCACTATTTTGTTCAATTGCAATCATTAAAGCTGTATTACCTGAATCATTAACTACATTAATATTAATAGTATTATCAATAATTTTTTGTACGTCCTCTATCTCCCCTTTTATGTAGGCTATGACGAGTTTATCATTCAGTGCTTCTGGAGATGTGAACTTTATAGGGGGACTAGTGTTAGCTCCCGCCTCTATTAATATTCTTGTGCATTCCTCATTGATATAATTTTTAGATTTAATGAAAGCTGTATGCCCCTGTTTATTAAAAATATTAAGATTAGCACCAGCACCAATTAATGCCTTAACTATACGTGTTTCATTACTATTTGCAGCGATTATGAGTGCTGTGTCGCCATTATTATTCTGATGATTAATATCGTTAACACCAATATCAATCAAACACTGCACATAGAACATATCTTTTAATCCGCTGGCAATAAGTAGTGGTGTGTTGCCATCTTTATCTTCTATATCAATAGAATCTGGTGTTGTTAATACCATTATTATATATTGTTCATCAGTTAAATCATTAACATCCGCACCTGCGGTTATTAGTTTTTGAAGAATCTCTTTGTTTCTGTTGTTTATAGCCCGTATTAAGGCTGTTTCATTATTATTATCCTTAGCATTTATTTCTGCCTTGGCTTGGATTAATAACTCTACTATCTCTTGATTGTTTTTCCTTGAGGCTATAATTAATGCATTATCACCGTCATGATTCTTAACGTCTACATCAGCATTGGCATCTATTAATTTTATAGCGCTTTCTGAGTTCTTTTCCATTGTAGCAATTAATAAAGGCGTACTACCATTTCTTGAACGGGCATTTTTATCAGCCCCCGCTTCTATTAAAGCTTCTACAATATCTATATTACCATAATAAGATGCATACATTAAAGCTGTCCATTTATCACAGTCTGAAACATTAACATCAGCCCCATCTTTTATTGCTTGCTTTGCACTTATAGTGTCACCATTATCAGATGCTTTCAGCAATTGTTTATTTAATTCTTCTTGGCGTGCAATATCAAGTTTAACCTTAACTCTTTCCTCCGCCTCTTTGATAATATTTATTGATACTGAATTTAGTTTACTGGTATCAGCTCCAGCATTTTGTAGAGCTATCGCACATTTTGCATCAGAATATTGTGACGATACAAAAATAGCTGTGCAATCGCCATTATTTACTATATCTAATTCAGCGCCAACATTAATTAAGCTTTGAACAATCTCTATATCATTACTGCGTGCAGCAATTATTAATGCTGTGTCACCATTATTATTCTGGTGGTTAATATTAACTTTAAGGTCTGCCAGTATTTTGTTTATATAATCTGATCGTCCTAATTTTGATGCAATAGTCAATACTGTATCACCATTCTTATCTACTCTATTAATAGAATTTGGAGTGGCTAATATCATATTCATATATTGCGTGCTGGTTAGGGAATCAGTATCTGCACCTGCAGTTACTAGCTTTTGAACAATCTCTGTATTTTCATTACCTATAGCATGTGTTAAAGCTGTATTACCAAAATCATCTTTAATATTTATCTCTGCTTTTGCTTGAATTAATGCATCTACTATTTCTTGATTGCCTTTCCTTGAGGCTATAATCAATGCACTTTTATTATCATAATCTCTAATATTTACATTAACATTAACATTTATTAATTTTATAGCACTTTCTGTGTTTTCTTCCGTTATCGCAATCAATAAAGGTGTGCTACCATTTCTTGAACAGGCATTTTTATCAGCCCCTGCTTTTATTAAAACTTCTATAATATCTGTATAGCCATAATAAGATGCATGCATTAAAGCTGTTGCTTTACAAGAATCCATCACATTAACATCAGCACCATCTTTTATTGCTTGCTTCAGTCTTACAATGTCACCATCTTTAGATGCTTCTAACAATTGTTCATTTACTTTAATCCTGCTTATAGCTTCTAACTCAATTTCATTTCTTTTTAGTGGCTCTCTAAAGGCTTCTTTTTGTTGTTGACTAAGATAGCTAGTGTCTGCCCCTGCCTTTAATAAAGCTATAGTACAATCTCCGTTATAGTATTTTGCCGCTTCAAGAAGAGCTGTACTTCCATTATTATTCTTAATGTCTAAATCAGCACCTGCCTGAATTAACATTTGAACAGTTTCTACATCATTATGGCTTGCTGCAATTATTAACGCTGTATTGCCATCTTCACCTATAGTATTAACATCAGCACCATTATATAAAGCCTGTCTGACTGAACGATAATCATGGGCATTAATCAATATTTCATTTGGTTCTTCTGACGACATTATATTACCTTTAGGGTTATAAAAAACTTACCAAACGTATCACAGCGCTAAGACTATGTCAATGAAAAATGTTAAGCTATAATTGTTTTGGAAATAACTGTAGAAATATGTATTATGGGTTTAATCATGAATTATGAATTAGAGGATACAACATGCCAAAAGTTACATTTATAGAAAAAGATGGAAATCACAAAGAAGTAGATGCACCATTGGGTTTATCATTAATGGAAATATCTCATAAGCATGGAATTGATATTGAGGGTGCGTGCGGGGGTTGTTTATCCTGTGCCACTTGTCATGTTAGCGTAGAGCCGAAATGGTTTGATAAATTAGAAGCGATAGAAGAAGATGAAGAAGATATGCTGGATATGGCATTTGACCTTACAAAAACTTCAAGGCTTTGCTGTCAGATAATTATGAGTGAGGAGCTTGACGGAATTACTGTTGCTCTGCCAGAAGCTCCTAAAGATTGGTAGCTTTTTCTTCACCAGCTATAATCTCTTTCCTGCGACTTAATAAGGCCAAAATTTCAGCAGAAGTCTCTTCAACAGATCGTTTAGTTACATCAATTACTGGCCAGCCCATACGGGTATAGAGTTGTCTAGCAAATGCGACTTCTTCTTTTACTTTTTCTAATTCTAAATAATCAGTTTTTTGTTTCTGCCCTAATTGTTTTAGCCTATTTGTGCGTATCTCTACTAATCGCTGTGGGCTTTCAGTTAGTCCTACAAACAATGGGGTTTTAAGAGTAAATATCTCTTGCGGAGGTTCTATACTCGGCACAAGCGGAATATTAGCTGCTTTAATCCCACGGTTTGCAAGAAAAATACATGTTGGTGTTTTAGATGTTCTTGAAACACCAAGCAATATAACATCGGCCTCAGATAATTCACGCCCAATTCCCTGACCATCATCATGATGAAGAGCATAATCCATAGCATCAATACGATCAAAATATTTATCATCAAGCATATGTTGCAAACCGGGCATAGATTGGCTCTCCATGCCCAAATGCTCGCCAAGAATACTTATTACAGGTTGTAGGATTGCAGCATAAGGGAGCTTTGCTTCTTTACATTTCTTGCGTAGATATTTAGCAAGCGCCTCATCTACCATAGTAAAAAGTACGGGGCCGGGATTTTCTTCAGCCTCTTTAATAAGTAAATCTATTTGCTGTTCTGTACGTACAAGATTCCATAAATGCTCAACGGCTTCAATATTAGGAAATTGAGCTAATGATGCTTTAACAAGCCCGTTAAGCGTACCGCCTGTTGAATCTGATACAAGATGTAAATTTATAGTGCTTATAGAACTCATTAATTTTGTTCGCCATTAAATAATAAGAAATCCAGTAGATACTGAGATGGCTTACCATCTACTATTAAATTAGCACTTTTCTGGAACACTCTTATAGCATCAGTTGTTTTGGGGTCTACTATTCCTGTTGGAACTCCGGGCATTAAATCCATATCAATTAACACTCGTTGAATACGTGACACCATTTGCACGGGATATGCTGTGCCTGTAGCTGTATCAAACATACTATCATCAGCAGAACCTTCTTCCATCACTGCAACAACTGGCGGAAATAATTCGTAGCCAGCGGCTGTTTCAATTTCATTTAAATTATGTGGTATTTTTAGTTCATCATCTTTATAAGCATCAGAACTAGCAAACTGTGTTTTACCAGTTTTATTTAATCGTTGAGCTGATTTTATAGCATCAGTATAACCCATCTCTCCTGCATACTCATACCATTGAATAGCCTTACTTATACTGTCTTTCTCTTCAGAAAAATGTCCCTCGTATAAAACACCTAAATTGTAAGCCGCTTGAGCAACCCCAACCCCTGCCGCACGTTTTAAATAGCCAATACCACGATTTGTATCAATCGCTGTGCCTATTCCTTCAATATATGCGACACCTAAATTATATAATGCTTCTGGATGAGCCAGCGCCGCTGCTTCACGATACCAGTATAAAGCCTTAGCAGCATCTTTTTGTAACCCCATACCTTGGTGATACATCACACCTAAATTATAGTGTGCATTAGCAATTCCACCTTCGGCAGCTTTTAAAAACCAGTAAGCGGCTCGTTTATGATTTGAATCAACCACTTGACCTGATGCATATAATGCTCCTAAATCATGCTGTGCTGCAGCCTCACCATCAAAAGCTTTGTTTTCTAAAGCTCTTAATTCTTCAGGTAGGTTACTATCTTGCTCCATGTAATTAGCACTACTTTTAGCCACTATAGTTTTTTCTACAGGTTTAATAACCTCTTTTGCTTTAACTTCCTTAATTTCTTTAGCTACCTTAGCTACTTTAGCTTCTTTAACTTTAACCACTTCTTTTACAGCTTTTTCTGCAAATACAACTGGTTCTTTAGTTATCTCTTTCGTTTCTTTCTTAGGGACTTTCTTGACTATCTTTTTTTCTTCAACAACCTTTTCTGCTTCAGCAACAACAATATCTTCTATTTCAACTGTTGGAGTAGTTTCTGCGACTGTGGCTATTTCAATATCTTTCAACAATGCTTCGCTATATTTATTTTCAACATATATTTGACGCTGTTGCAAATCTGCCATCATTTGCTCATTTTTTTGCAATCGTTTCATCATTGTGGCTAATGTACGTTCTTGCTCTATTTGTTGATTAACTTCGCCGACTGTTTGCCATTCACCTTTTGCCCATGGAATATTTAATTCAGCTAATTGTGTATTATTTGTACTGGAAGCAGTTGGCTGTTGCATTAAGACAATAGTTAGAGCAGCTATAGCAACAAAGAAACTAATAAATGATGACAAAACCACTGTTTTAGATGATGAATTTACACCATTATTAATAGTCTCTGGTAGTTGAGCCGCATCAATAACCAATGGCAAGAAAAACTTACCCGTTTGGCTGTCAACTTCAGCACCTGATTCTAAGTCATTCAGCCTATTTTGCACGCCATCACGGACATCTTCGGTTTTTTCTAAACGCCTGCCGAGTAATTTTATAGCCTGAAAAATTTCAGCATTCACCTGATCTTGGTGACTTAGAAAACTTTTATTATCTTTACTGCTATGCTTCATTTTATGTGCATTTTCAAAGTTGTATATAATTTTTTTAGTGTTGTTAACAACCTAACAAATAATTATAGCCATGTCATGTAAAATTTTACTTGACATATATTATAAACAATATTATGTTCTGTTGTGATTATGATAATTAAAAGGTATTAATACTATGGAAGAATCGAATAAAGATGTTACAGTGCGGAACCCACTCCAATACGTAGGAGAATCCTTTGAAGGTATGGCTGGCACTGCTCACGCATTATCTTGGGCAATGGTAGTAACAATGGTAGTTGGATGTTATACAGCAAATTTAGCAACTGGGTTTGAAGGAACGCAGCCAGATAATATAGGGACAGAGCAAGCCGCAAATGTAGCCACAATCCATGACCAAGCATTATCTAATTTAAAGAATCAATCATATGAATTAAATAAAATGCAAGTTGAGCATGACTACGATAAACTTTCAAAACAAGGTATAGCAGAATACCAAGATATAAAAGCTAACTTTACAAACAATACTCTGAAAGCTCTATTTAACCTTTATACCATAGGCGCAACTAATGAAAATGGTGCCGCAATGAGCGAGGCTGATTTTTCACAATACTATGAAAAAATTATTGAGGTTGCAGGTGATGATGTTGATTTCAAATCTGTTAATTATATAACTGGTGATGTAAAACCAGCCTTTTTGGACGAATGTTTGGCAGATGCAGCCATACTAACTAATAATTCCCTATTAACACAATCTAATACTGTTGGTGAGATTAATTCTTGTATGGCAGATACTGCAGAGAGTGAAGAGAATGATCTTTTGGTAGAGATATTATCATTATTAATACTTTCACCATTTGTAACTATTGGCCTTGCTAAAGCAACAACACCTCTATCACGTCTACCAAAAAGAATTACACTAAAGAAAAATCAAAATAAATGGTAAGAAATATAAAGCCATTGACTTTATTAATTTAACCTGACAATATTACTCCTCATTATTAGAAATAAGAGGAGAATACAATGGATAAGAAGTCTTATACAGTTAAAGATATTGAAGCAGAGTTTAATAAAGACTTTCCTGAAATGAAAGACATTGTCAACTTTATTGATCCAAAAGACTATAATAGCATAGAAGAGATTGAAAATGCTATTGAGCCATTCTTTTTAGCTGATGTAGAAAACGATCTCGCTAATAAAGGTCATAAACACCTTGAAGATAGAGTTAATAAAAATCCTGAAATGAAACGTGGCATGGCTATGACGAAAAAATCTATGGCAATGTCAATAATTAAAATGGGCATGCCCTTTGCGATGAATCTTAGTGTAGATGAGAATGCAGATAGTATGGCTGGTAATGATTGCTTGATTTTTGGTGGTAAAGAAGACCTTTCTGCTAAAGATATTTTATGGCGATTAATGGTTTCAAGATCCAGCAATGCTGTTGCATCTATTGATAAGAATTTTCAGAAAAAACTGGAAGAAGAAGTAGAACAACACTATGCAGTGCCAGAAGAATTAGATGATGTAAATATGATGCAAACCTTCTTTCTTGATCATGAAATCGGACATGCTGTAACTATGCCAGATATTAAAATATCACAGCATTTATCACAAGATGTTAGACAATATATGGAGTGCATTGCCGATTCATATGCAATGATCAAACACTATCAAAGATATGGTGAAGATAGCCCAATGGGTGAATATTGGTCTGCTGTACGTAATGTAACCGCCGTTATGGTGCCAGAGACAGTACATTGGACAACTGAGGCCATGGAGAAAATTATATATATGAACCAACAAGGCCTAATAAAAGATTTATCGCCAAGAGAATCAATTGATCTTGCTGTTGAAATTGCAGATGGGGTTAGCTTTGGTCTTGATGAAGAATACAATGTTAATAAAGCTTTTGATACCTCACCAATAATGGATACATTCATGACTATTGCAAACAACGGTTTGAAAAATGTTCGTGAACAAAAACAAAATCCAGATGCTAAAATTGAGATCGATTTTGAGCAAGATATCAAACAACCATTCATGAATAATATTTTATCTCGTCTGCAAGACAAAAATAAAACTGTTGTAGATATTGGTAAAATCGCTATGAATACAAAATCATCTGCGGTTTATAGAGTGTCTGAAAAATTTCTTGGCTCTATCGATAAATTATGGCCAGATGTTGATAAGAAACATCTAAAAAGCATATATAATCAAGTTAGTGCAAGAAAAGATGTGCCAACTACAGAACCAAAATTGCCAATGCTTAATAGAATGCAACGTAGCATACAACATAATATGATTCGTAAGAAATTTGGTAAATAAGCATTCTGTTTACGATTTTACTTGACATATCTAGAAAAAGCCGTATATTAGCTTATTCAACACATTGAAAGAGCTAATATTATGAGTGCCAAAATATATACAGTTAAAGAAATTAAAGAAGAATTCTTCCGTGACTTTCCAGAGATGGAAGGTATTGCACATTTTATGAATCCAGAAGACTACAATAATATTGAAGAAATTTCAGATTCTATTCGTCCATTAATAAAAGAAAGTACAGAGTATAATTTATCTCATATGAATGATGGACTATTAAAAAATATGACTATCAATAGTGATGAGGCAAAAGAAAACATGCATAGTATAAATATGGCTGGTGCTATAGGAGCGATAGTAAGAGGACACCCTTTTTTGCTACCTCTTATGCGACCAGATAATGTAGATAGTATGGCTGGTAAAAAATGCTTAATATTTGGTGGTAAAGAAGGACTTCATGCAAATGATATGGTCTGGTGTACAATGACCGCAATGTCTGGGAACTTCTTTTCTAATTTCAGCCCCAGTCTTCGGGAGGAATTACAACATGAAATGCAGAAACACTATACAATACCCAAAGAACTAAGTGATGAGAACATTATAAAAACATTTGCTCTAGACCATGAAATTGCACATGCTATAACTATGCCAGACATTAAAAAGACACAAAATCTATCGCAGGATGTAGCTCAATATATGGAATGTATTGCAGATAGTTACGCAATGGTAAAACATTATCAAAGATATGGTGAGGATAGTAATTTCGGAGAATATTGGTCTGCAGTGCGTGATGTTACCGCTGTCATGGTTCCTGAAACTGTACACTGGACAACTGAGGCCATTGAAAAAGTTATGGATATGAATAAACAAGGTTTAATAAAAGACTTGTCGTCAAGAGAAGCAATTGACCTTGCGATTAAGATAGCTGATGAGGTGAATTTCGGACTTAATGAAGGATACAATGTAAAGGAAGCCTTTGATACATCGCCATTAACCGATTCAGTTAAATCTACAATATTTAGCAGTCTAAAAAATAAATTTGATAATATAAATAACAAAGATAATGAGAATGAAAATGAGTTCGAGTTTGGCGAAGAAGTAAAAAAGAAGTTTATAAGCAATATGCTTACCCGTTTAAAAGATAAAAACGGAACTATAAGTGAGGTTGGTAAGATTGCTATAAAAACAAATTCATCGGCAGTTTATAGAGTTTCCAAAAAGTTTCTTGGCAGTGTCAATAAATTATGGCCAGATGTAGATATGAGTAATTTGAAAAACACATATAATGCGGTTAGTCAAAGACAAGACGTGCCAACTACAGAGCCTGACTTACCAATATTAGCCAAAGCAACTCGTCATGTGCTACATAACAGACTTCGCAAGAATTTAAGTAGGTAATGCAACCTAAGCAGCTGATTTATATTTATCTGGTAGCTCTCTTTGGCTCTCACCATTATAAACACCTAATGGACGCATAAGTTTATTTGATTCTAATTGCTCCATTATATGTGCTGTCCAGCCTGTGATTCTGCTCATCACAAAGATTGGCGTAAAAGTAGGAATGTCAAACCCCATCATGTAATAGGTAGGGCCAACGGGGAAATCTAAATTAGGAAAAATTCCCTTTTTTTCTATAAAGGTTTTTTCAAGAGTTCTGGCAATATCAACCCATTTCTGCCCATCACGTAGTTTTGCCACATCGTGAAACACTTTAGTCATATATGGCACTCTTGAATCTCCATTGCGGTAGACTCTATGTCCAAATCCCATAACAAGTTTTTTGTTTGCCATCGCATCATCAATCCATGCTTGAGCCTTTGCTGGGTCGTCAATTTCTATCATCATATGCATAACAGCCTCATTAGCAC
>JAJFGX010000111.1 GCA_021775895.1 Alphaproteobacteria bacterium
CCTTGCCTCTAAATATTGCGGGGTTTTTGTTCATACTGATGGTCTTGGTAGCTCTGGTTCGACCTTTGCTCAATTTGGTAGTCGTATTATGACTCAAAATGGAGAAATAATTTCTGAAGGGATACGTAATAGCTTCAAAGATATGGTTTATACAAGCCAGATAGTCAAAGTTACTCCACCTAAAAACAAAGGTAATGAACCACATATTATAATAAAACATAGGTTTGCCGATAATTATTCTAAAGCAAAACAAGATGGTGCCGCGAAATGGGAATACGGACAGTTTAGTGAATTTGAAGAAGAAATGCGTAATGAACTATTATGGCTGTTCGATTATGCGAGAAAAAATAATATTCAAGGCTTTACTGAGGCCTTGAGCGGTGGTGCAGATTCTGGTTATAACTCAACCAAAATCCGTTTGATGGTTGAACTTGCTGTTAGTATTTTAGGAATAAACGGCTTTATAAAAGCAATGCCTCACTTAAAATATAAGCAAAAAGTGCTTGATGTTTATTTAGAGAGTGGAGAAGGTGCCGCAATCAAAGAAATCATGCACAATATATTAGTCTGCGTTTATATGGGGACGGATAATAGCTCTGATGATACTTTAAGAGCTGCAAAAACTCTCATAGAAGGTGGACAAGATGAGCAAGGCAATAGCTTTGAAGGCATTGGTGGACAGTTTCACTATCGCAATGTACAAAGATTAGTCGAAGTATATGCAGAGGTTTATTCTGGAGTAAATCCAAACAGTATAAGTGATAAAAAAGACACTGAAATAAGGCAAGAAATTGCTAAAATTCTACAAACAGATTCAAAAGACATAGACAAGCAAATTGAACAACTAAAAGCAAATTTTGAAGAAATTACTTATAATGTGCTAAGCGTTGCTAAAGAAGAGCATAAGATTCCCTATGAGAATATCCAAGCTCGCTTACGTCAGGTATTAATCATGATGTTTGCAAATGTAGAAAATAAGCTTGCGATATCCAATCCAAATTTAGATGAAGGTCGCAATTCTTACGCTACATGGGGTGGAGACCTACATGGCGGAATGATTAGCGGGAATGCTCATAAAAATAAACAACGCCAGCTAGACCACATGTATATATTAATGGAGCATGGATTATTAAATGATGTAAAACCTATAAAAGCACTTTATTGGACTTTAAAAAATAAACCTTCAGCGGAATTGCAGCCTCGGAATAAAGATGGTGAGGTTACTCAATTTGATGAAGAGCAATTAGGTAGAAGCTTTGAGCAAATGGATATAATTTCTTATTATATGCTTTATGATAGACCATTAGAGAATAATCAGCGTAAAAATAGTCCAATTGAAGTATTTAAAAAATGCCGTGCAAATCAAGCGTTTATACAAGATAGTCTTGAAATACTACATGACCGTATTCGCCTGTCATACGATAAATGGGCACATGCTCAATTTAAAATCCATGGTAGCCCCGTTGCTGCAACATATGGACAGAATATTGACCATCAATCATCAATGCGTACGCCAAATATTAGTGCAAATCATAAACCAGAGCTAGCACAGCTAGCTATATATGTAATAAAACAAATAGCTAAAAGAGATGGGACTGATTTTGATAAACTTAGTGAAAGTTATAGCTACAATCAATTACTTGAATACGCTCTACTAGATAAAGACTTTGCCAATGCCTTGTCTTCAAAAATGTGGGAAGCTAACGCAACAGATGGACTGAAAATGAAAATCTCTAAGCTTTATTCATCTATAGAAGAAAATAATTTTGAGCTATTACTAGAAAATTCTACAATGGCTCGTATATTTAAAAAATGGACTAACGCCTAATTATTTGATGTTGCTTTTGGCTTAGAATCCTCCTTTTTATTTTCCTCATACTCTTTTTGCATTTCAGCAATTGATGGATAGTAACCATTTGAAACTGCACAGTTTTTATCTATAGCAATCGAGGTTAAATGTTGATATCTCTGTCTATATGCCTCATATTCTGTTGCCTCTGTATTCTTGAAATCCATAAAGAACCAAGGGACAAGTAAAAACCAACCAGCGACACCCAAAGCGACATTCTGTCCTGTTTTATCCTTTTTAGGCAAGAGCAATTGAATCTCATGCTGTATATTAACGATTAAAAAAACTATAATTTTCTTGCAAATATAAAAGTTACCTTTATAATTTATACACGCATTGTGTGTATATACAAAGAAAGGGTAGCTATATGAATCATATTAACAGGCATATAAAAAACAAACTTCTAGGAGCGTTGGAGGTTAGTCCTATTGTATTCTTAAATGGTCCCCGTCAAGCCGGTAAAAGCACACTTGTACAAAAACTTTCTAAAGACGATTTCCCTGCAGAATATGTAACATTTGATAGTACCTCTCAGATTGCGGCGGCGGTTAACTCCCCAAAAACTTATCTCAAAGAACGCAAAGGAGCTTTAATCATTGATGAAGTTCAACTTGTTCCTGAAATTTTTCGTACACTTAAAATTGTTGTCGATGAGTTAAGACAAGAACAGATCGAAAAATTAAAAGGTCGCTTTCTGTTGACGGGATCAGCAAATATTATGGCTCTGCCTAAACTTTCTGATCCGTTGGTTGGACGTATGAATGTTTTAACGCTTTATCCCATCTCAAGTGCAGAGGCATTGGGTGGTACAGGTGATTTTATAGAAAAGCTTTTCAATAAGAGCTTTAAGCCAGATAAAAGCAAACGTAAACTTAACGATATTATTCGCATGGCAACGTTCCCTGAAATTTCAGGAGCATCAATGCATGAGCGTACAAATTGGTTTGATGGTTACCTAACAACTATTTTACAAAGAGATGTGCGTGCTTTAGCAGAAATTGAAAAGTTAAGTTCATTGCCAAACTTACTGCGTATTCTTGCTAATCGTGCGGGTGGGCTTATAAATGATGCAGATATCGCACGTGATGCAGGGCTTAACCCTGTTACATCAAGAAGCTATAAAACGTTGTTAAAAATGCTGTTTTTGACTTTTGAGCTTACGCCATGGTATCGAAACATTAGTAAACGGCTAGTGAAATCTCCTAAAGGTTACATGATAGATACCTTATTGCTTTGCCATCTTTTGCAATATGAACTAGATGATTTAGAAACAAATAGACCTGAATTATTTGGGCATGCATTAGAAAACTTTGTTGCTACAGAGTTACTTAAACTCATGACAATTAGAGATGATAGGCTTGATTTGTTTCATTTCAGAACCAGTGATAATAAGGAAGTTGATTTTGTATTAGAAAAGCCAAATGGACAATTAGCAGCTATTGAAGTTAAGAAACGTGAGTATGTTGACAAATCAGATTTCAAAGGCTTAGAGACCTTACAAAGCATGACAGGTGATGATTTTATCTGTGGTATTGTTTTATATCGTGGGCGTGATGTTGTGCCTTTTGGCAGAAATCTCTGGGCTGTACCCATGAGTAATTTATGGGAATAAACACTATACAGGTAACAATTAAAAAAAACCTTGCAGTTTAGATAAAAAATCTATAGCTTTCATTATTGTTATAATCTACGACAATATGCGCCTGTAGCTCAACTGGATAGAGCACTTGACTACGAATCAAGAGGTTAGGGGTTCGACTCCCTTCAGGCGCACCACTTCTTTAAAATTTTTCTCTATTTTTTATTCAGTTTTTTCCTCTGCGATGACCAATCAAGTAGATAATCTGTGATTGATACAGGTAGAAATACCATTAACCATGTAAGAATACGCATCTGCCATGGAAATATAATCCGTTTTTTATTTTTAGATAGACCATATTTTATTATCTGGGCTGATTCTTCAGCCTCAATTAAAAATGGCATTGGAAATGGATTAACATCAGTTAATGGCGTTTTAATAAACCCCGGACAAATCACACTAACATCTATATTATATCTTTTAAGCTCTGGTCGTAGGGCATCACCCAAAGCACGCACCGCATTTTTACTTGCACTATATGAAGCAGCACTAGGCATTCCTCTGAAACCAGCGAGGGAACTCATAATACCAATAGAGCCAGACCTACGTTCTTTCATACGTGCAATCAAAGGATAAATTGTATTCACTACACCATTTATATTAATATTAAGCACTTGCTCTACTTGCTCCTGCCCCTCCTCGCCTTTTTGGCTAATGCCTGCATTCGCAATTACCAAATCTATTTTATCTAGCTTATCCCAAGCAATAATTTGCTTACTCATATCACTTTTTGCAGTTACATCAATGCTGGCAAACTCTACAGATGCTCCTTTTTTAGTGCATATATTGGATATTTCTTGTAATCTATCCTGACTCCTACCCATTAGAAACAATTTGATATCATGTCCTGCGTAAAGCTCTGCCAATGCAAAACCAATACCGCTAGATGCTCCTGTAATTAAAATAGATTGAAATTTCTTATTCATGTCTTGCCCTTATCTTTAGCACACAGTATAAATATAGTGTAGAGTTTCACATCAAATAGGGCAATAAATGTTACCACAAAATGTTAAACGTAGGGGAGTAATGCTTGCTCTTTCTTCTCCATCAGGGGCTGGCAAAACAACTATTTCTAGGTTGTTGATGGATATTGACCCTGAAATTCATGTCTCAATTTCTGCAACAACAAGACAGCCACGCCCCGGTGAAATTGATGGAGTGCATTATCAATTTCTAGATAAGGAAACTTTTCAAGCAATGGTCGATAATGGTGAGTTTTTAGAATACGCAACTGTATTTGAAAACATGTATGGAACTCTAAGAAAGCCTGTAGAAGAAATACTATCTAAAGGTCATGATGTCTTGTTCGATATTGATTGGCAAGGAACTCAACAGCTTCGTGATGTTGCTCGTGATGACATTGTGTCTATTTTTATTCTGCCACCAGATTTAAAAGAATTAGAAAATCGCTTGCGTATAAGAGCTCAAGATAGTGCTGAAGAAATTGACTATCGCATGGGGCGTGCTATGAGTGAAATTTCTCATTATGATGAATATCACTATGTTGTGGTTAATCATGAAGTAAAAGATAGCCTACAACGTGTGCAAAGCATTCTTGAAGCAGAGAGAATGAAAAGCAGGCGTATGTCAGGGCTAAATGAATTTATTAATGACTTTAAAGAAAAAGATATCTAGGCTCATGGCTTCACTTAATTATGCTTATGATAGCCTCCCCCCCTTAAAAAAAATAATTGACGATTATGGATTGAGAGCAAAGAAATCTCTTGGACAAAATTTCTTGCTAGATTTGAATCTAACTGGAAAAGTAGCCTCCACTGCAGGCGATATTTCAAATATTAATATAATCGAAATTGGCTCAGGGCCAGGTGGATTAACTAGAGCAATTCTAATGGCCAATGCAAAGAAACTCTATGCGTTTGAAAAAGACACAAGATGTATCGCAGCACTACAAAATATCGTAGATATTGCTGAAAATAAGTTAGAATTAGTTGAGGCTGACGCTCTTAAAATTGATTTAACAGATATTGTTCCAGAACCCAGAGCAATTATAGCTAATCTGCCGTATAATATCGCTACGGTATTGTTACTTAAATGGTTAAAACAGTCGAAGAATTTTGAGCATATGACTCTGATGTTTCAAAAAGAAGTCGCAATGCGTATTTGTGCCACACCAAATACCAAAGCATATGGTAGACTTTCAATCATGGTACAGTGGCTATGTGATGTTAGCCTAGTTTTTGATATTCCAGCCTCCGCTTTTACTCCCCCACCAAAAGTAATTTCTAGTGTTGTTCATTTTAAACCAAAGCAAATGCCAATTGATGCTCCATCATTTGAAAATATGGAGAAAATAGTAGCCACAGCCTTTGGTCAACGCCGTAAAATGCTACGTAAAAGCCTTAAACCATTATTAGGCGACAATGTAGAAAATATATTGGAACAAGCAAACATCAAGCCCACAGACAGAGCCGAAGATTTATCTATAGATAACTATATTAATTTAGCAAAAATAATTGAGTCTTAATATTTACATTTTATCCGATGGGTAAGACACATTCCAGATATCCTCAATCGCATAGAACTCACGTACTTCTGGGCGAAATAAGTGAATAATAATATCTCCAGCATCTAGCAAAACCCAATCACCACCTTGCTTGCCTTCAATGTTGCTATTAAGCCCAATTGCTTTCAATTCTATTGCTACTTTTTCAGCTAAAGCTCCAACTTGGCGTGTAGAACGACCAGAAGCAATGACCATATAATCTGCAATACTAGTCTTAGTTGCTAAATCAATTGCTACAATATCTTCTGCCTTACTTTCATCTAAAAATTTAACAACTAAATCTTTAAGTTCCTCAGGCGTTAATGAAACTTGAGTGCTTTGTTCTTTTTTAGTCACGCTTGTGCTTCCTCTTCTAAAATAATTATATCATTATAACTACTCTTATATTTGGACAAATGCAAGTTTATATAAAATATTTGCCCATAAATAAACCTTTTGTAAACTATTACATGTGATATAATACAACTTAGGGTGTTTAGTTTAGTGAGGTTATAATTTAGGAGCATTAAAATGACGGAACAAGAACAAATAAAAAATGAGTTGGATCTACTACCAACAGAAAATAATGATCCAGCCCCAAAACGCTTTGAAATGCTAGGACATTTTGCCGGTGGAATTGCTCATGATTTTAACAACATACTATCAATTATAGAAGGTTATACAGAGCTTGCTGTAAAGCGGTTAAGAAATAATGAGCTAACAGAAGATCATCTATTAAAAATCCTTACCACAACCCAACGTGGTGCAGATATAACAAGGCAGCTATTAGCTTTTGGACGACATAACATATCTTTAAATGAGGTTTTTGATCTTGGAGAAATGATAAGAGAACAAGAACATATTCTAAAAGTTATCTTAGGAGAGCAAATAACTCTAGATATACAACAAGATAATTCAGAACTATTCGTTGATGCTTGCGAAGAGAATATCGTACAAATACTAATGAATCTTGCTGTAAATGCTCGTGATGCAATGAACCATAATGGAAAATTCTCTATCAAATTAGAAAGCTCAGAAAACAATAAAAAGTGGATATGTTTAAGAGTGCAAGATAATGGTTGTGGCATGAGCTTTGAAACACAGCAAAAAATATTTCAACCCTTTTTCACAACCAAAGAATCGGGACAAGGAACAGGACTTGGTCTATCTTTTATTTATGGCATTGTCGAGCAAATGGGCGGGCATATTTCCGTGCGTTCAAAACAAGGTCTTGGTACATATTTTGAAATAATTCTACCTAGAACCGATGAACTGCCAAAAGAAAAACAAACAATACATAAACAATCAAATAACTCTGTAGAATCTGAAGTGCTACAAGGAAAAACTATATTAGTAGCAGAAGATGAACCAGATTTACGCTATGTATTAGAAAACATGTTTGAAGAAATGGGAATGAATGTTCTATGTGCCGGTAACGGTAATGAAGCCTTATTAGTACAAGAAGATTATCTAGATCATATTGATTTCCTACTAACAGATGTCGTGATGCCCGAAATGGACGGAGCTCATTTAGCCGAGCTTTTTCAGTCGTTACGCCCTGATACAAATGTTGTTTTTATGAGCGGTTACCCATCTTTTGGCTATGATGACAGGATACACCTGCCAGAAGATGCTTTATTAATTGCAAAACCGCTTAGGGAAGAAAAACTTTCTTTAATTCTGCAACAATCTTTAGCAGGTTTAAAAAAACATATTCATTAGGTGATTTAGAAATATAAGGAGGATTGTTCATGCTAACCATAGATCAAAATGATGGACTTAAAGTAAGTCATTCTTCAGCCAGTATCAAAATGAGTAAAGTAAAAATATTGCTCATAGAAGACCAAGATGAAGCACGAGTAATGATTAGGCAAATGCTCTTGGAAATTGGTGTAACACAAATTTTTGAAGCTGTAAGTGGCAGAGAAGGCATGGGCTTTCTAGATATGGCAGATGATATGGTCGATGTTGTACTATGCGACTGGAATATGCCATCTATGAGTGGTCTGGAGTTATTACAACAACTACGTTCAGTGCAAAATGGACTACCATTTATGATGATAACAGGACGAGGTGATAGAGCTTCCGTATTCGAAGCAAAAGGTGCTGGCGTAGATGGATACATCTTAAAACCATTTTCTATGCGTCAATTAGAAGCAAAATTACGTATTATATGTGCACGCCACGAACTTGGTTTGTAGTAAAAATATTTAAATATCAAAACCTATAAATTAAAGCTACGATAGTTCTTTTTTGATGGCTTATCAATAAAGCCTTGTTTAATACCGTAATCAATGCAATTGTCAGTTTCTTTTCCTTGTTCTTTTAATTCTTTAGTTACATTACTAAGGTATTTCTTCTCAATCTCTATTAACTTTGTTCGTGCTTCTTCATACGTAATTTCCTTTGTTACTTGTGTAACAATATCTTCCTCTGCATACTTATGTTTGGAATAGACAATATACATACGATCATCATTGAGCGCCGGCACCTGTTCGGCCCAACTTTGATTACCAGAAAAATTTAATGTTTCCATTTTTTTGGGCTTCTTATTGTCCATAAAAGTTTTTTTAAGATAATTATTAAGATAATTAAATATCATTATTATGCTCCATTAAATCATACAATATAGCAGTACTGATCTATATGCTACCATGCTTACATTAATAATTAATTTAAAAAAAATCTCTAGAAGCAATCAACAATATTTTGACATAATTAAAAGCTTATGATAGAATGGTAAGTATGAGTATGATAGAAAAACAGAGTCACCTTAACTCTACTGCCGCTTTGATGGTAGGCATTCAAACTTTTGATGGCATGACGACACAAGATGCCTCAGCGTTTGCTAACAGCCTTGCCCAAACTTTAAAACAATTAAGAGAAAATGATATTCCTATAGTTTGGATGGTAATAGATTCTAAAAAAGGAAATAAAGCATTAATTCCAAACAACAAACATGCATCTGATATACGAAACATAGATGAGCTTAAAGAAATTGGCTTTGAAGGATTTGATGAAGACCAATCAAATTATAAAATTTTTAGCAACTTCATACAAAAACATGGCCCCAGAGAAAATGAAGCGTTATTCCGCAAATCTTTTATGAGTGGATTGGTAGAAGAAGCAGATATAAATCATGCTAACAAAAAAGACCATCAAAAAGCATTATTGCTACAGGCTGGTGTCGTATTTCATAGTGATGAGATAACTGGCGACTCAAAGTATTTTTATATAATAAATGAAAAAGATGCAGATATAGAGTTTTCAAAGTTCTTTAAGGGTGAAAAAACAGTACCAGAGCACCTAAGAGAAACAAACGTTCAAAACACTCTAATTATGGGACAAGTTTCTTATTACTGCATGCTAGAAACTGCAATTAGTGCTGAAGAAAAGGGATTCAACCCAACCATTATTGATGATAGATGTCTAAGCTATGTTTTTGCACTAGATCCAACCTCTAAAAAAGAAAGTGGTACGTGTGTATGGCAAGGAACCACAGACATAAATGGAAATCATTTGGATGAACAAGTAAATCATAGAACTAAATTAAAAGAACGTATTAATGATATTATATCAAATGAAGCTAATCAAAGGAGCTTATCTCCAGAAAAAATATCTGCGATTAAAGGTATAAAAATTATGAGGTTTAATGATGCAATGAGAAGTATTTTAGAAAACAAAGAAACTAAGATGAAAACAAATACTTCCAAAAACGATCAACACATCTCCATAAAAACATAGACGACATTATTTAGTTGTTTTAGAATGCATTATGTTGCAAACATCAGAAAATATAAAATCTATCGCTACAGAGAAAAATGCAGAGCCTAAATGCTTTGATGTTCTAGTTATTGGTGGCGGTATTAACGGGGCTGGAATAGCTAGAGATTCAGCTGGTCGTGGTTTATCTGTACTAATTTGTGAGAAAAATGACTGGGCAAGTGCTACATCTTCTGCCAGCACAAAATTAATCCACGGTGGCCTACGTTATTTAGAGCATTACGAATTTAATCTAGTTAAATCTGCATTAATTGAAAGAGAAGTACTCTATAATTCTGCACCGCATATAATTTATCCAATGCGTTTTGTACTACCTCATGATAAAACTCAGCGTCCAAAGTGGATGATACGTGCTGGACTGTTTTTATATGATAATTTAGGCTCAAAATATAGGCACAATGTATTTGAGAAATCTCATGCCATATCTTTAAAAGACCACCCGCTACACAACCAATTTAAAACTGGTTTTGTCTATACTGATTGCTTTGCCGATGATGCTAGGCTAGTTTTAAGTAATGTAATTGATGCAAGTGAGAAAGGGGCAATCACTTTATCTAATACAGAATGTGTCCAAATAACGCCTGACAATGAAACAAATCTATGGACTGTTACCCTCTCACATAAAGCACCGCAATCTAAACGGAGTAAAAAATATACTATTCAAGCAAAAGCAATAGTTAATGCCGCAGGACAATGGGTAAATAACACATTAACTGACAACTTAGATGGCTTCAAAAAGAAACACAAAATTCGCTTAGTTAAGGGCAGTCATATTGTAGTGCCTCGCCTTTACAATGGAAAACATGCATATATATTACAGAATGATGATAAACGTATTGTTTTTACCATTCCATATCAAAAAAATTACACTTTAATTGGCACAACAGATATCACAATACCTTCTGAAGCTAATAAAGAGGGAAACCCTGAAATTTCCGAACAAGAAAAAGACTATTTATGCTCCGTAGTTAATCGCTATTTCACCAATGCAATCACTACAAGTGATATTGTTTGGAGCTATAGCGGAGTGCGTCCATTATTAGATGATGGTGAAGATAGTGCCTCAGATGTTACAAGAGATTATGATTTAGACTTATCATACCATAAAGACCTCCCAATCTTATCTATTTATGGTGGAAAAATCACAACTTTCCGCAAATTATCTGAGCAAGTCGTAGATAAATTATCTGATGATATTTTCCCAGATAAAACTCTAAAACCATGGACACAGAATGCTATTCTTGCTGGTGGGGATTTATCTGGTACTGCAAATTTTGAGACATTTTTAAGTACTCTAAAACTAGAATTTGATTGGCTACCAGAAAAACTTGTTGATAGATATGCCCATGCATATGGCAGTCGTACACGTTTATTATTAAAAAACTGTCACCGTATAGAAGATATGGGTGAAAACTTTGGTGATAATATTTATTCACAAGAAATTACTTATCTACAAAACCATGAAGATGCAACAACCATAGAAGACATTTTATGGAGACGCTCAAAACTTGGTCTGCATATAACAACAGAAACAAAAAATAAAATTGAGAATTTCTTAAAGAAAAAGGCATAATTAATGAGAAAATATATACTAGCAATAGACCAAGGCACGACTAGTAGCAGAGCAATAATTTTTGATGAACATGCACAAACAGTCTCATTTAGTCAGAAAGATGTAAATTTACACTACCCTAATAATGGCTGGGTTGAGCAAGATGCTCATGATATTTGGAAAAGCGTTAAACATGTTTGTCAGAAAGCCTTAGAAAAAGCGAGTTTAAAACCAACTGATATATCGGCTATTGGTATAGCAAACCAGCGAGAAACTATTGTTCTATGGGACAAAGAAACTGGCGATATTATAAAATCTGTAATTGTCTGGCAAGATAGACGTACAGCCGATTACTGCCGTGAATTAAAAGAACAAGGGCTTGAAAGCACTTTTCAAAAGAAAACAGGCTTGCTGCTTGATCCTTATTTTTCAGGCACAAAACTACGTTGGTTATTACAAAACACTCCTAATGCAATGGCTAAAGCCAAAAAAGGAGAGCTTATATGTGGCACAATTGATACGTATTTACTGTGGAAAATGACTGGAGGCACTGTGCATGCTACAGATGCAACGAATGCCTCAAGAACTCTATTATATAATATTATCAAGCATGAATGGGATAATGAGCTGTTAGATATATTGGAAATTCCAAAAGAAATACTGCCAGAAATAAAAGATAATAGTTGCCTATTTGGCGAGACAACAAAAGATTTTCTTGGTGCATCAATTCCAATCACAGGAATGGCTGGCGATCAACAGGCAGCAATGATTGGTCAAGCTTGTTTTGAAGTAGGTATGATGAAAAGTACATACGGCACAGGTTGCTTTGCATTAATCAATATTGGCGATAAATTTAAAATTTCAAAAAACAAACTACTAACTACCGTAGCATACCAACTGAATGGTAAAACAACCTATGCGATTGAAGGTTCGATATTTATTGCGGGTGCCGCAATACAATGGCTACGTGATGGATTAAAAATCATTGAGAATGCTTCAAAAACAGAAGAAATAGCAGCAAGAATATCCGATAATGGTGGCGTTTACATGGTACCAGCCTTTACAGGACTTGGAGCGCCCTATTGGGATCCTAATGCAAGAGGTGCAATCTTTGGTATAACTAGAGACACAACAACAGACCATATTATTCGTGCAGCATTAGAAGCTCAAGGTTACCAAACAAAAGACCTAATATCTGCAATGATTGAAGATAGTGGACAACAAATTAATGAAATACGTGTTGATGGAGGTATGGTTGAAAATAATTGGATATGCCAGTTTTTAGCTGATATTACAAATAATACAGTTAACAGACCACAAATCATTGAAACTACAGCTTTGGGAGTGGCATACCTTGCTGGACTCCATGTCGGAATATATAGCTCTTTAAGGCAAATTTCTAATAATTGGCAAATGTCCCGTAGCTTTAAGCCAGATATGATAGATAGCGAACGCGCGGAACTCTATAATGGCTGGAAAGATGCCGTCAAGCGGGTTTTATAAATTTGGCATATTCGGCTTTTTTGGTCGTTTCTTCTCATCTCTATTAACTGCAGATACCCCTAAGAAACCAAGCGCTAAAATTGATAAAGCAGTTTTTAATGCTGCATCATCATTTTTTAGATGTGTCTCATGCATACATGCATTTATATCTAGGCTTGCCTGACTTTTATCTGATGAATAAGTTGCAGCTATACACTCATCTAGCATTCCTGCATCTACCGATGGCTGATAGTCATATTTATAGGAAGCAATGCGATTAACAGGATTATTAACATACTCTAACAATGTTTCAAATTGGCTTTCACTTATTGCAGCCCCCTGCTCTGTCGAGCCTTGCGTATATAAATTAGTCAATACTTGCCTAGTATCATCATCAAGTTTTGATGTATCTCCACCATTTAGTTCAAGCGATGTTCTTGTTGACTGTAAAGCACTAAATTGTTCTGTTAATGACTGATAAACCTCTGCTTGCTGTGCATTACCAATTTCATCTGGTGTTTCTGTAAGAGTATTCTCCACAGTCTGACCTGCTGCAAATCCTAATATTACAACACTACAAAACAATGCAGCCATTTTTAAACTTTGCAAACTTGCTTGATTCATATTTTCTTCTGTTGTTTCATCTTTTGCTAATCCCATAACTATCTCCTTGTAATTTTATTATCATCAGCTACTATTATACAATAACTTTAATAATATGTCAACGACAGATATGGGAAATAAAAATGGCTACATATACAGCAATAGGTATGATGAGCGGCACATCAATGGACGGTTTAGATGCCTCTGTTATACGCACTGATGGCGAGAATATAGTTGAAGTTATAGATCACTTTATAATTCCCTATGACCCTGCTTTTCATCAAGCTCTAAAATTAGCAATTAAAAGCCAAGACAAAGAAAAAATTGCTGTAATGGAAGATGTACTTACACGCATGCATGTTTTATCTGTTGAAAGTTTACTCGCAAAAACAGGACTTGATAGGACAGAGATTAATGTAATTGGCATGCATGGGCAAACTATTCATCATGCTCCAGACAAGGGCGAAACATGGCAAATTGGCGACGGGCAAATGTTAGCTGACATGACGGGCATTAATGTTGTTAATGACTTTAGGCAAGCTGATGTTAAGGCTGGTGGGCAAGGAGCGCCTTTAGTACCAATTTACCATAGAGCAATTACCTCAAAACTCGAAAAACCTATTATATTGCTAAATATTGGCGGTATAGCAAATATTACTTGGATTAATGGGCAGGGACAAATGCTAGCCTGCGATACTGGAATGGGCAACGCTCTACTAAATGATTGGATACATGAAAAAACAGGTGCAATGTATGACAACAATGGAGATATATCTGCTAAAGGTACTATCAATCAGGTAATTCTTGAGCAATTACTATCTCACCCATTCTTTTCAGAATTACCGCCAAAATCACTTGATAGAGAGGCTTTTAATCTTACTTCATTATCAGAACTATCCCTAGAAGATGGAGCTGCAACATTAGTGGAGTTTACAGTTGAGGCAATCTATAAAATTATGAGTTTACTGCCAGAACCTCCTAAAGAATGGCTGGTATGTGGTGGTGGCAGGCATAATAAATATATGATGCAACGCCTGCAAGAACGCTTATCCTCCCCTGTAACCCCAATAGAAAAAATTGGCTATAATGGTGATACTCTGGAGGCTGAAGCCTTCGCCTATATGGCAGTTAAGCATCTAAAAAAACTGCCGATTAGCTTCACTGGCACAACTGGAGTTTTAGAGCCAACATGCGGAGGAAAATTATATCATAACCATTAATGAAAATGACTATACTTGCCAAAAACAAAAGAACAAGCTACTATATAAAGAATACAAATTCTTGTGTTTTCACATTTTTGGAAAGTTATATGAGCAATACAGCACGTTCTTACGTAGTTAAGAGTAAAAGCAGAAAAAATAAAACTGATTTTTTACCAGAACATTTTAGAGTGTTCTTATCTTCTAAAGCTATTGATATTCTGGGTGTATTACTTTGTGTCCTTGGGTTGATTTTTGCTCTATGTTTAGGTAGTTACAGCCCAACAGATCCATCATTAAATAGTGCAACAACCATAGATGAAGTGCATAACTTATTAGGACATAGTGGTGCTTATATTGCTGATATATTCCTCCAAAGCTTTGGCATTGTGTCAATCATATTTCCTTTAGTATTTATCATGTCTGGCTGGCGTATTTTAATGCGTTACGCTCTACCAAAATTATGGTCGAGAGTTACAGCATTAATAATTGGAACTATAGGTCTATCCGTAGCTTTTTCTAGTATACCTCCTATCTTTGAAGTATTACCTGAAGTTCATACTGGTGGCAGTGTAGGCATAGTTGTCTTGAACACTTTAACAGACACAGTCCAGTCTTTTGGAATTAATCCAATCCTACCAATATTTGGGGGTATTGGTGCAATATTAGCCATATTTTGCTTAAGCTATGCCATAGGAATGAGCTGGCAACATTGGCTACTCATAATTTATAAAGTAGCATCTTCTGCTTATCATGTTTTATTATTTTCTTTTAGAGTTACTTATTCATCTATTGCAAAAATAATGCGTTTTAGCGGTAAAACAGAAGGTGGAATAAAACCAAAGAAGAAACGTAGCTCTCTAAAAAAACTTACAGAAAGCAACAATATTAATAGACTGCAAATACCTGCCGTTGTTAAAGAAAGAGAAGTTAAAGAAATTAAACAAAGCTCCAGAGTATCAAAAGAACAACAACCAGAACTACTTCTAAACCAAGAAGAATGGTTATTGCCTACTCTTAATTTATTAGATGAGCCACCAACACAAAAGAATGCATCATATAGCCCTGCTTCACTACAACGTAATGCCGAACTACTACAAAATGTACTTAATGACTTTGGAGTAGAAGGAAGTATTGTTGCAATTAATCCCGGCCCTATTGTCACTCTTTATGAACTAGAGCCTGCACCTGGAACAAAATCATCAAGAATTATTAACTTGGCTGATGATATAGCCAGATCAATGAGTACAACAACTGTCCGTGTTGCCGTTATTCCTGGTAAAAATGCTATTGGTATTGAATTGCCGAATGCTAATAGAGAAATGGTATTCTTGAAAGAGCTACTATCATCAGAAGAATACGAAAAAACCACAGCAAAACTACCCATAGTTTTAGGAAAAAATATTGGTGGTCAACCAGTAATTGCTGATTTATCCAAGATGCCGCACTTATTAGTTGCTGGAACTACAGGCTCTGGTAAATCTGTTGGTATTAATACAATAATCCTATCTCTGCTATATAAGCTATCACCAGAACAGTGTCGCTTAATCATGATTGATCCTAAAATGCTTGAGCTTTCTGTTTATGATGATATTCCTCATTTACTTACTTCTGTTGTAACAGAGCCGCATAAAGCTGTAACAGCTCTTAAATGGGCAGTTGGTGAGATGGAAGATCGCTACCGCTCAATGTCAAAACTCGGTGTGCGTAACCTTGATGGTTTTAATAACCGTATTAAAGAGGCTCAAAAAACAGGCGAAGTCCTAATGAACCGTGTGCAAACAGGTTTTGACCATGAAACAGGTAGACCAGTGTTTGAAGAACAGCCAATACCTTTAGTTGAAATGCCTTATATAGTCATTATTGTAGATGAATTTGCCGATTTAATGCTAGTTGCCGGCAAAGAAGTTGAAAGCTGTATTCAGCGTCTAGCACAAATGGCAAGAGCAGCAGGTATTCACCTAATAATGGCAACACAACGTCCTTCTGTAGATGTGATTACTGGTGTTATTAAGGCAAACTTTCCAACTCGTATAAGTTTTCAAGTTACATCAAAAATTGATAGTCGTACAATTCTGGGGGAAAATGGAGCAGAGCAATTATTAGGTCGTGGTGACATGTTATTTATGCCATCGGGTGAAAAAATAAAACGTGTACATGGGCCTTTTGTTGATGATGCAGAGGTAGAACAAGTAGTAAGCTTCCTAAAAGAACAAGGCGAACCTGAATATATAGATAGTGTAACCACTTGTTCTGATAGTGATGGTGACGACATATTCAAGGGTATTGCTGCAAATAACCGTGATGGATATGATGAGCTTTACGATCAAGCTCTTTCTTTGATATTGCGAGAACAGAAAGCCTCAACAAGCTTTGTTCAACGCCACTTACAAATAGGCTATAATCGTGCTGCACGCATTATTGAGCAAATGGAGCGTGATGGTATTATCAGCTCTGCCAACCATGTTGGTAAACGCACAATCCTAATGGAAGACCACACGGGCGAATTTGAATAATTATATCTTTGGTCTTTTTGCACTAGGTTGCCTAGATTTAGTGGCTTCTATCAACTGTTCTGGATTTTTATGATCCATATGCTTAGCCATAGGTTCAGGAGCTTTCGCAAACTTACTAGTTACACTACCTACAACATTATCAACAGCTTTCATTATACTGTTTCCAATACTAGCTAAAGTAATTTCTTGAGATTCAGGTATCCTATCTTTAGGGATTATAATCTTATGTGTACCAAGTTCTATGCCCTCAATCCGCTTTAAAGAAATAGTGTCATCTATCCCAAGGTCTGCAAGATTGCTACGGCTATAAGTATCTGGAACTGTGATAACCAAGCTACCATCATCATCGTACTGAAGACCTTTAACATTGCCCATTCCAAGAGTGGTTTGTATTTCTGCAAACTCCATACGGTTATTTAAACTTCCTTGAGTTGAAACAGGTTCTTGTTGTGATGGTTCTTGTATATCTACTTTATTGCCTGAATTATTCATATCTACAACGCCATTTCTTACACTAACCTGATTATCTTTTCCATTTTCAAGACGCATTAATGCAGCAACAGGCTTGCCTTCACTACCATATGCAATAGACTCTCCTTCCATAGTGCTAGCTATATCTTCCAAAGATTTTCCTTGCCTCAATCCTTGCACTAAAATTTTTGACTGTTGCTCTATATTATAGCCTTGAATAGGGTCTTGTGGTGTACCATCAGAATTCCATGTTCCAGTTCCACTTCCCCATCCTCTTTCTTTATCCAGAAATAAATTCTCATTTCCTCCGATAGCATAAACTTCCCAACCCTGCTCCATCAATTCATTAACAGTTTTTTTACTACCACCAACTTGGCTTGTTTCACCAAGCCTATAAGGATCAACTGTCCAATTTCCAACGTCAGACTGAACTATATATGCGGATTCACAACCTGACTTCCTTGAAAATCAGAGCTACCGCTTACATTTCCAGCAGAACTAGGTGTAACATCAGAAATACCAGATAGTGTATGTATATTTCCTGTTTTAGGATTGACCATAACAACAAAACCTGTTCCTGACCCTAGACTAGAAGTATCAATTTCCATTCCTGAGCTTTTAATTAAAATACTATCTCCAGTAATGCTGTTATCTGACATATGAATCCCCTTAAACTTAACAATAAATTTTAATTACTTGATTATGATTATATATAATAAAGGTTAATGAATTATAAAAACTAACTCTTCCAAACTGAGTATTCTTTTTGTAAGTCACGGTAGTTTTTAATTATCAAGCCCTGTTAGCTTGTGTGCAAGTGATGCATTTAAGAATGGGTCAAGATTACCATCTAGGACGCCTTGACTATTTCCAGTTTCAACCCCTGTACGTAGGTCTTTAACCATTTGATATGGGTGTAATACGTAGGAGCGTATTTGATGCCCCCAACCAATATCGGTTTTCTGGGATTCACGATCCGCTTTTTCAGCATCTTGTTTTTGCAGTTCAAGCTCATAGAGCTTTGCTCTCAACATATTCATCGCAGTGTCTCTATTTTGATGTTGTGAACGTTGATTTTGGCAGGTAACCACAATACCTGTCGGTGCATGTGTAATTCGTATAGCACTATCCGTTGTATTCACGTGTTGCCCCCCTGCCCCTTGAGCTCTGTAGGTATCAACTCGTAGATCTTTACTATTAATTTCTATTTCAATATCTTCATCAACTACGGGAGATACCGCAATTGAAGCAAAGCTTGTATGACGCTTGGCATTTGAATCAAATGGTGAAATACGCACAAGCCGATGCACCCCACTCTCACTTTTCAGCCAACCATAGGCATTCTCACCTGATATTTCCAAAGTTGCTGATTTTATACCCGCTTCTTCACCATCATTTTGCTCTAGCAATGATATTTTATAGCCATGTTGCTCTGCCCAACGCATATACATTCTAAGTAACATTTCAGACCAATCGCAACTTTCAGTCCCGCCAGCCCCTGCATTCACTTCAAGATAAGCATCATTTGCATCAGCTGTACCATTAAGCAAGCTTTCCAACTGCTGTTTTGCTACATCTTCTTGCAGATTGGATAAAATGTTTTCTGCTTCATTGATTAAATCATTATCATCTTCAAGCTCTGCTAGCTCAATTAAATCTATGTTTTCTTGCAGAGTATTTTCTATGTTTAAGATGTTTTCAATTTGTCGCTCTAAACGGCTTTTCTCACGCATAAGCTTTTGTGCCTTGGTGCTATCGCTCCATAACTCTGGATCTTCAGATAATGCTGTTAGCTCATCAAGCCTAAGGACGGCATTATCCCAGTCAAAGACGCCTCCTTAGAAGCTTTAAAGCATCTCTAATCGCAACTACTATATTGTCTGTTTCTGCTTTCATTTTTTTATCCTTTGTCTTTGTAACGTAAATATGCTACATATATAAAATAAATTCAAATAGAAAAGGATAAAACATGATAAATCATCACGTAAATATTCAAAATAAAATCATTATTGGTAACGATTTACCTTTTGTTTTACTTGCAGGGCCTTGTGCAATGGAAAGCCGTGAGCATGCCTTAGAAATGTCATCTGCATTAAAAGAAATAACAGATAACCTTAATATCCCATTTGTCTATAAGACTTCTTTTGATAAGGCAAATCGCACGTCGATTAGTTCTGGTCGTGGTATTGGCATTGAAAAAGCCTTGCCTGTATTGGCAGAAATTAAAGAAAATTTAGGTTGCCCAATTGTCACAGACATACATACGCCAGAGCAGTGTGTTAGAGCTGCGGAAGTCGCTGACATATTGCAAATACCTGCATTTCTATGTCGTCAAACTGATTTATTAGTTGCCGCCGCAAAAACAGGCAAAGTTATTAATGTAAAAAAAGGACAATTCTTATCGCCTAATGACATGATTAATGTTGCAAATAAAGTAACTGAAAGCGGTAATAGCAATGTAATGCTTTGTGAGCGTGGCACTAGCTTTGGCTACAATACATTAGTTAATGATATGCGTGCGTTACCAATTATGGCAGCAACTGGTCACCCAGTGGTTTTTGATGCTACACATTCAGTCCAACAACCCGGTGGCGCTGGTAATACGACTAGTGGCGACCGTAGTTTCGTTCCACCATTGGCGAGAGCAGCAATAGCAGTTGGTGTTGCATCAATATTTATTGAAACTCATGAAGACCCAGATAATGCAACCTCAGATGGCCCTAATATGATGTATTTACATGATATGCCTGCTCTTTTAGCTCAGTTAAAAGAACTAGATCAAATGATTAAGCCACAAACATATAAACAAGCAGAAGCAGCTTAGTTGTTATTTGATGCACCTTTCATCCCAACGTAGCGAGTTGACATTTTTCCTGCATTCTTTTCATCTTGTGCATCAATAGCATCAAGTCTGGCATAAGCTGTTGCTGTAGCAGCTCTAGTTGAGCGATCAGCATAATAATCATTAAAGTCACTAGCTAATTTTGCTTTCATCATTTCTCTAATTTCTTTTGACATTTTCATTCTCCTTTATTTAGTACTTATTACTATTTGAAGCACCTTTTATCCCAATATGACGAGACGACATGTTATTTTTTCTTTTCTCATCTTCCTCAATCTCTCTCTGTAGTCTCATAGTCTCTACAAGAGATAAGGCAACATTTGCTTTAGCATTAGTAGCATCATAACCATTACCATTACCAGATAAACTATTAAAATCATTTTCTAATTCAACCTTTAATCTATCTAATAATTCTTTATCTTTTTCTAACATTTTCATTATCCTTTATTACTTATTACTATTTGAAGCACCTTTTATCCCAATATGACGAGAGGACATGTTGCCATTTCGTTTATTACGTTCTTCCTCTTTTGCTTCAAACTTTTCTATCTCCATATATGCTAAAACAATATTAGATAGAGTTTGCTTCCCATCTGTACCATAAGTGCCTTGGGCATTAAAAGCAGTCTCTAGCTTTTTTTTCATCTTATCACGCATTTCTTGTGACATTTTTATTGCTCCTTCTATCTATTATTAGCACTTGTTTTTAAACAATGAGTTGTATTTGCTGTCTCAATAACAGACTTTTCTCCTGATTGTACATCTAAAGCATCAAGCTCAGCATATTGATGTATAATTGCCAACATATCACTATATGTATTCATGCTAAGGACATGATCTTCTCTAATAATTTTGCGAACACCGTTTACATACTCCTTTTGCTCGTTAAACATAACCATAAGCTCTGCTTTCATTTCTTCTCTATCTTCTTTTGACATCTTTATTCTCCATTCTTAATTATAAAATATTTCTAATAACACCTAAATTAACTAAATGTTAATATAAACATATCACAACTTTATATTTATGTCAACATAAATATGTAATTATTTTTGCTATGATGATAGTATTAAAAAATTGAAATATAGTGAGCCACTTGACCAAATATTGGATTAATCCTACACCAATAAAAAAAGTGCCAGATAAAAAAACCAGAGCAAAAAAAATCGCTGACTTCAGACGCTTTGCCAAAGCACGCAACAAAGCGACTGGGTCAAGGCTCTAAAATACATTAGCTCTTCGAGGTTGAACCTTGCCTTTTTTCTCTTCTTGGCTAACAAGAATTTTTGTTAATTCAATGCCATCTTGTATAGCTGATTTACTAGTAAAATAACCAGATAAAGTCTCTGTTTTGTGGTAACCACTGCGATGCAGGACTTTTAATGCATTATCTGCATTTTCAGGCTCTTGAATAGTCATGGCATCAAATCCAGCATTAATTGCAGCTTGCTCAGCTGCGACTAACAACATTGGCTCTAACCCTTTATTGGAATAATCAGGATCAATGGCTAGCGAGTCTATATTTGCAGCACTAGGATCATCATTCGAAATATCAACAACAACGTAGCCAGCAACTACTCCATCATCTTCTATAACTAACGACATCAGCTCTTTATCTCTAAGCTCTGCTTTTAATTCTTTTTTTGTAAAACGATGCTCTTCATACATATCATCACTGAAAGCTTCTCTTTCAATAGTTGCTAATGCATTAACATCTTTTTTTTCTGCTTCACGAATTGTAATCATAATCTAACTACTCCCATAATGTATTAATAATATAGTAATTCTATTTAACACTTATACAGGATAAAAAATATATGTCAAGCGTATATCACCAGTTTTCTTTAAACCAACTAGCGGCTTTTCTTAAAATATTATCTGGAAGATGGAGATTAGCTATGCGAGATGCAGGGCGAGTGGTTGCTTGATGATCCACATATTCTGCTGCATATTGCAGCATTCCCAATGCTGTTGCAAAAACTGGCCCCCCTGTTGATTCTGCCAGCCCTTTAATTACCGATGGTTTTCCAAGTCTGACTTGCTTATCCAACACATGCTTAGCCAAATCTTGTATTCCCAGTAGTTGACTTGCACCACCTGTTAAAACAACTCTACGCCCTGCGACTTGGCTTAGACCTTCATCATTTAATTTTGCTCTAATTAATTCGAATGTTTCTTCTATACGTGGCTGAATAATTCCCGTTAAAAGGGAGCGTGGAACTTTCTTAGTATTAACACTATCATCTTCACCAACCGCAGTTACATCAATTGTATCATGATCGCCGTGACCGATATTTGTTGTGCTACCATATAAAATCTTTAAACGCTCTGCATCTGTGACAGACGTTGTTAAGCCTCTAGCAATGTCATTTGTAACGTGTTGACCACCGACTGGAATTGCTCCTGTATATATTAACGCTCCCTCAAAAAAGACTGCTATTTGGCTAGTACCTGCTCCCATATCAATCACAGTACAACCAAGATTTTTCTCATCTTCAACAAGACAAGATAAACCAGATGCATATGGCGATGCACAAAAGCCAAATACATCTAAATGATTTGCTGTAACAGCTGTTGTAAAGTTCTGCAATGCTGGCTTTGAGGCTGTAATAGTGCTTATATCCACGCCCATATGATGACCAAACATACCTATTGGTACTTTAATTCCTGTTTGTCTATCAACGCTATATGATGCTGGAATAACGTGAATAATACTTTCTTCTTTCGGCGATGCGACATGCCTTGCTTGATTAATTGCACTATCAATATCACGTTCAGTGATTTGCTGACCTGAAATCTGTACATCAACAGAAAAATGATAAGGCTTTGTGTACAATGCGGGCATATTAACGAATATGTTTTGTAAGTCTTGACCATTCATGCGTGATCTTGCCATGTTTTCTGCGGTTTGAATAACAGAGCCTACGGCATATTCAACGGCTTTAAGGTCAATAACATTACCATTCCTTATACCATCAGAAGCATGGTGAGCCTGACCAATAATTTCAACAGGTGTATTAGTTTTCAAATCAATAATAGCAATCATGCAACAAATCTTGCTAGTACCAATGTCTAAGACTGCTATTGGTTTTGTTTGTTGCTTCTTTTTAGTTTCTATTTGAATAGTATTTGAATCACTATCTTTTTTATCTAATAAGGGCTTTAACTTATCCAAAGTAAATAAAGATTCAGTTAGACGCATATTTCTTTCTCCTAATTATCGTTTCTTAATTGTTATTACTTGCAGTATTACTTATTGGCTTCATGATGACCTGATCATTAAGTCTTAGATCAATATAATCCCAGTTTTTTTCTAAAATATTATCTCTTTTATGCATTTTTAAAAGCAAACTTAAAGCCAGCTCTGGATCTGTTTCTGGCAATTTCACTCGTGTTTTATTCGATAGTTTTAAATCCCACCTGCGGTCTCCGATACGAATTATACTATCTAAATAATTTGTTATTTTAGGCTCTGCGTTCAACATGGCAATAATATCATATGCATGTTCTGGAGCTTTTTCTCCGACTAACAAAGGAAGAGAAGCATATTCTTCTAAGTTATTTCTTGTTAAAACATTACCATCTTTATCAATCACCGCTAAACCTTGCTTGTTCTGCCATAGAGCCACAGGAGTCCGCTCTTCTAAATTTATCTCAATAGTATCTGGTAGATGGCGACGAACGTCAGCCCTTTTAACCCAAGTGATTTTTTCAATTAAGCCCGTCGCATCATTAGCATTAAAAGTAAAAATAGGATCACCATGCTCTACATTTAATAATGCACGCAATAAATCAGCATCAGTCCGATTACGACCAATGACATTAACTTGATTGATTTTAAAGCCCATTTGAGCTGTAGCGTGCAACGTAGCCTCACTTATTTTATTCATTGTTTGAGAAAACAGACCTGCGAATGCAACTGTTATAGTTAGCCAGAGTAAAAATGCTCCAACAAAAATAAGTATAACAGAATTTCTAACTTTATGCTTGCTAGAAGTTTGTACTTTTATTGCTTTTTTTGCCCTAGGCGATATTTTGCGTGTTTTCTTCTTGCGTGAAGACATGATTGCTATGCTCTCTATTAAAAACTTCTTTTATCATCCATATAACTAATTCAGTAAAAGATATTCCTTTGTATTCTGCTTGTTCTGGAACTAATGATGTTGGTGTCATACCGGGTTGAGTGTTTATTTCCAGAAAATAAAGCCCTTCTATTCCATCTTTACTTTCATCATACCGAAAGTCACTACGAGTGACCCCAGTACAGCCAAGTTTTTTATGAGCAAGTAAAGCTTGCTCCATAACTGCATTATAAATATCTGGATTAATATCAGCTGGCAGAACATGGCTAGAGCCATCATTCCCATATTTAGCTGTGTAATCATAAAATTCTGTATTTGGAATAATTTCAGTCACAGCAAGTGACTTATCACCCATAACCGCAACGGTTAGCTCTCGCCCTGGTATATAGCTTTCAATTAACATTCTACCTGTGCCATAGCCCCATGTTTTATCTTCATCTAATGGTGAATAATTATCTTCTGGCAATACTATTGCAACCCCAAAAGAAGAGCCTTCAGAATTGGGCTTCACAACATAAGGTGGAGAAATCACCAATTGCCCAGACATATATTCATCTCTGGTCAAAAGTTGTCCTTTAGGGCTTTTTATTCCATATGGAGATAAAATATCTTTAGTTTTTTGCTTATCCATAGCCAAGGCAGAGGACAAAACATTTGAATGACTATAAGGAATATTCATCATTTCCAACAAGCCTTGAATACAACCGTCTTCACCAAAAGGTCCATGCAGCATATTTAGAACAACATCTGGCTTCGTTGTTTCTAGTTGATGAATAAGCTTGCCAATATCTTTAGTCACATCAATTTTGGTTATTGTGTATGCGGTATCTTCCAGAACTTTAGCACAAGCATTACCGCTGATAATCGACACTTCACGCTCAGATGACCAGCCACCCATAAGAATAGCAACATGTGGTTTTGTCATGATGACCAACCCTATAAAAACAAATATTAATAAAAAATTCATTGCCAGAAACGACAATAATCATACAAACATACTAACACATAAAATTAATGATAGCACTTGTTAATTACATCATAGCTAGTAATTAATGCAACATCGCCTCACGCTCTGGGTCTAACTCTATGCTAATTTTTTTAATAGCTGGAAGACCTTGTTTTATTTTTTTAGCTAAACGTTGCTTTTCCAATCTATCTGATGTTGCGTTGTATGCTCGCTTCCATTGAAATTTGGCCTCTGTTCTACGATCCACACGCCAATAAGCATCACCTAAATGATCATTAATTGTCATGTCATAAGGCACTTTCTCTGATGAATATTCTAGCCATTCAACCGCTTCATTAAACTTACCTGTGCGATACATTGCCCAACCATAACTATCTGTTATATAGCCGTCACCCGGACGCAAAGACACAGCTTTTTTTATCATGGATATTGCTTGCTTTAAATTTATCCCTTTATCAACCCAGCTATAACCAAGATAGTTCAAAATAATTGGATTATCTGGTTGCAACGCTAAAGCCGCTAATAAATCTTGTTCCGCTTTATTCCACTTGCTTAAACGCTCATTTGACACGCCTCGTGCATAAATAATGAACCAATGTTCTGCCTTTAAAGTACCTATACGTTGCAAAGCCACATTATATGATTGTATAGCTTTTTCATGTTGTTCATTTCTACGGTAAATATCACCTAGATAAACAAGCGTATCTGAATACAGCTTTTCTTCTTTTGACGTGTTTAATAGTAATTCTATTGCTTCACTGCCTCTGCCATTGGCTTCTAATATTTCAGCTGCTTTCAGCTTTGCAAAGCGTAGCATGCCTGTTTCTTTAGCTACACTGTTATAGCTCATCACAGCTTCATCATAATTACCATGAACAGCTGAGATATCTCCAAGCATAATAGCCACTAGTGGTGATTCTGGTGATAGTATTTGTGCCATTCGAGCATAAATCAAAGCACTATCATAAGCTTTGCGTTCAAATAAAAGTGTCGATAGTTCAAACATCACTAAAGATAAAGCTTCTTTAGGCTCTGCCCTAGACTTACCGAACAGTTCCATCATGTTTGGCAATGATAAAGCATTGTAGCTATTGGCTTGCCCACTAATTTGATTGTAAATCATCGCAACTTTATCTTCTTGCCCTTGCCGTTGATAATAGCTAGCCACGGTTAAAGCACTGTAGACTGTCAATTCTTTACTATTTAATACCTTTTGATAAAAAATCTCCGCTTTATCATATTTTTTAGCATACTCACTAATTAATGCCATATGTAGTAAGTACAAAGGGTCATTTTCAAATACACTAATATGCTTTTCTAAAGACAGCAATGCTACATCTTCACTCCCCAACATTACTAGTATCCACGCCTGCACAATCGGCTGCATGTAATCATTAAATTGGCTATCTTTTAATCTTTCTGTACGTCTCCATGCCTCTTCTATATTATCTTCAGCAATATCTTTTGCCAGCATCATTATCGTTGCAAGCTCAATATCTCTACCATTTGAAATAATTTGTTTTGCTGTATTTTCAGCGTTAACTAAATCCCCACCGCCAAGAGCTAGAAGAAAACTACGGTGCAATAGGCTAGTATTATCTTTATCAGAAATAAGGACTTCTTGCATGAAACCATTAGCACTACGCCAATCATTGTTATGTTGAGCAAATCTACCTGCAAGATAATTACCCGTGGCACTATTCTGCTCCGATTTCAAAGAATCATGACTAGACAAAATATAATTTAAATCTTCATCATTATAAGCATTATTCGAATCACTATAAGCACAAGCTGATAAAAGGAATAAACAAGCAAATAGCTGTATAAAAACAATCTTTTTAAATATATATGGCATAGTAGCCCTTTCATAAATGCACTAAAAATCGTTAAATAATACGATTTCCCTATGCTTCTATGATCTCAAAAAAGTGTTAATAAACATGAAAGAAAACAAAAAATAATGATAAAGTAATTTCTATTAAAAATATTACATTATTAATAGAAATTATAACGAGCGACTGCGAAGCTGGCTTTGCCCGAAGCCTTAAGTGGCGTTTGAACGTGGTTTGTAATTCTTATTGCAAACCACTATTGAGGACATATTGCTCAACATCAGCTTTATTTTTAACATTCAAAGGCAAAGAGTGAAAATCACCTTTGTGCAAGATAAGCTTATAGCCATTACTGTCCAAACGATCTACCAAAATTTTCTTATGTTTTACAAATCTAGCATATGATTTAGGTTCAATCCCTGTAATCATTAACTCTAGCGTTCTTTCAATAAATATAGGGTTTTGGTTTTTACGAAAAGACTGTATAGAATTCCCATCGATATTAAACTTATAATCTGGATTGATTGAATTACCAATAGGTTGATCAATAGGAATAGCTATACTCCAAGGCATACGTGGACGCATAACTAGAACACTTTCTGGAGTTAATTCATGCACTGGAAAATAAGCAATGAAATCATCTAATTCCCCATCTTTTGTTTTAAACCTTTCATGAACCGCCAAAACACACTTTACCTTCATATCTAAAGTCTCAATATGATGAAAATTCAACAAACGAATTAATATGTGCTTTCTTTCTGTATTCCAAGTCTTGCTTAATACACCACGCTCAGATGTGATAATGTCTACTTTAGGATTAATTAGCCTTTCAGTTACTACAGCTTCAAAAATTACATTTATCAACATCAATAACACAGCGACTAAAATAACCGCCATAGTTATTACTAAAGATGTCATGCTGTAACTTTTTATTAGCTTTTCTGGTAGCTCCAAGCCAAAAGCCGTAGAAATCGCATTTAAAACATTAAGTTCAATTTCTGGAACAGCTAACCACAACAAAAGCCAAAGTATTGCAAAAATAGCAAACAATGCCATTACATAGAAAATTAATGGCTGCATTAAGTTTTGTTTAAATGAAGAAAAAACAGGCATTTATATTTACTCTAGTACCTAAGCTGTATTAAATACCTGTGATTCAAATGCTTCTTCCCAAGTACCCTCGGTCGCTGCTCTTGAGTACTCAGTTGCTCTGCTTTCAAAGAAATTAGCATGCTCAATACCGTTCAGAATAGTATCCATCCACGGCAAAGGATTTTCAGAAGCATCATATATTTCTTCTAAACCAAGCTGAGTTAATCTACGATTACCAATATAACGAATATATTGCTTAACTTCTTCTGCTTCAAGCCCTTCAATTCCACCGTTTTCAAAAGCAAGATCAATGAATGCATCTTCATGTGTCACTATTGTTCTACATGCTGTATATAGCTCTTGCCTTAACTCCTCTGTCCAAACCTCTGGATTTTCCTCAATAAATGTTTGAAATAGCCTTATAATAGACAAAGTATGCAATGTTTCGTCTCTAACAGACCATGTAATTATTTGCCCCATACCTTTCATTTTATTAAAGCGTGGGAAATTCATTAAAATTGCGAAAGAAGCAAATAACTGTAGCCCCTCAGTAAAAGCACCAAATACCGCCATAGTTAAAGCAATATTGTGCTTGTCCTTCATATCAAAGCCTTGCATATAATCATATTTGTCTTTCATTTCCTTATATTTTAGAAATGCTGTGTATTCAACTTCTGGAATACCTAAAGTATCAAGTAAGTGGCTGTAAGCTGCAATATGTATAGTTTCAGTATTAGAGAATGCTGCCAACATCATTTGAACTTCTGTTGGTTTAAATACTTGTGTATAATGCTTCATGTAGCAATTATTCACTTCAACGTCAGCTTGCGTAAAGAAACGAAATATGTGAGTAAGTAAATGACGCTCATCATCACTTAAATTCTTTTTCCAGTCTCTAACATCTTCTGCCATAGGAACTTCTTCAGGAAGCCAATGTACACGTTGCTGTGTCAGCCAAGCATCATATGCCCAAGGATAGTGAAATGGTTTATATACGTGGTTCTCTGTTAGTAGTTTTGACATTTTATTCTCCTTCTATTATCTATTTATTCTATTTGTCTTATCTCATTTCTACTGGCAAGAAAGACATTCATCATAATTATCTTCTTTATCCCCAGCCATGGTATGTTTATTTACGCTATGTGCAGCCTCTGCCCGCTGAATTGACTTTGAACGGCAATAATAAAGACTTTTTACACCCTCTTTCCATGCTTTCCAATGAATTTGGTGCAAATCACGTTTATGCACATCAGCAGGCAAAAATACATTAACAGACTGTGCCTGACAAATACTTGGAGCTCTATCTGCTGTATGCTCAATTACCCAGCGTTGATCTAATTCAAAGGCTGTTTTAAACACATCTTTTTCAGCCTCAGTTAAAAAGTCTAAATGCTGAACAGAGCCTTCTCGAGTTACTATATCTGTCCATATTTTTTCAGTGTTCATGCCTTTTTCTTCCAGTAGCTTTTCTAAAGCAGCGTTTCGTATCGGAAATGACCCTGATAGAGTTTTATGAGTATATGCATTGGCAACAATTGGCTCAATCCCAGGTGATGTTCCACCACAAATAATAGAAATAGATGCAGTTGGAGCAATTGCCAATTTATTAGAAAAACGTTCGTCAATACCGTATTCTTTAGCGTCAGGACATGCACCACGTTCTTTAGCTAATTTGATAGAGGCAGCGTCAGCACCTTTTCTAATATGTTTAAACATACGCTTATTCCAAACTTTTGCCATGACACTTTCAAATGGAATCATTTTGTTTTGTAGGAACGAATGGAAACCCATAGCACCCAGACCAACTGAACGCTCACGCATTGCAGCATATTTTGCTCGCATCATATTATCTGGTGCTTTACGAATGAAATCCTCTAAAACATTATCGAGTAAACGCATGACATCTTCAATAAAGTGTGGATGATTCTCCCATTCTTCAAATTTCTCTAAATTCACGGAGGACAAACAACAAACGGCCGTACGCTCTTGCCCCATATGATCTTTACCAGTTGGTAGAGTAATTTCACAACATAAATTAGACATTTTAACGTCTAAACCAGCCATTTTATGGTGATCTGGAATATTTTTATTCACATGGTCGATGAATAATAAATAAGGCTCTCCAGTCTCTACTCTTGCTGTTAAAATACGTATCCATAAATCACGAGCATTAACACGGTCAACCACGCTTTTATCTTTAGGACTTAACAAAGCCCAATCTTCATTTTTCTCAACTGCACGCATAAATGCATCAGTAATTGCAATGCCGTGATGTAGATTTAATGCTTTACGGTTAGGATCACCACCTGTTGGGCGACGAAGTTCAATAAATTCTTCAATTTCAGGGTGATGAATAGGGAGATAAACTGCAGCAGAACCACGGCGTAGTGAGCCTTGGCTAATTGCCAAAGTTAACGAATCTTGCACACGAATAAATGGTATAATTCCAGAAGTTTTACCATTACCACGCACTGTTTCACCTATAGAGCGTAGATTACCCCAATAACTGCCAATACCACCACCTCTTGAAGCCAGCCAGACATTTTCGTTCCATAAATCAACAATACCGCCAAGACTATCATCAGCTTCATTTAAAAAGCATGAAATTGGCAAGCCACGCTCAGTGCCACCATTGCTTAAAATTGGAGTCGCAGGCATAAACCATAGCTTTGATATATAATCATACAAACGCTGTGCATGTGCTGAGTTATCACCATAATATGTCGCTACTCGAGCAAATAAATCTTGGAAATCTTCATCTGGTGTTAAATATCGATCTTTTAACGTCTCCATACCAAATTTAGTTAATAACGCATCTCTTTCACGATCAATTGTGACTGTAGTTCCTTTGGCGATTTGCGCTATATCAAACATAAAATGCGTCTCCTTTTTCATTGTCAATTATACTATTTTGTTCTTGTTTATATTGTGTTTTTGAATCTTATTTGCGAGAAATGTGCAACTATATGATTTAGTGTATTTATACTATCTATAGTGACCTTCTATATAAAAGCATACCAGATATAGATATTCTGTCCATTGTATAAAAGTTAAAAAATCGTTAAAAAATACAAATTTTTGTCTTGACGAAGATGTTTTCCCTGAAAAATTCGTGACTTAATCAAAAAACATTTACCACAAGAAAACTTACATATTCTTTGTCTATTTCATTATAAAAAGACAGACAACTTTATTGCATAGAGTTACGAAAATTACGACAGCTTTAAATTGCAATATATACGATCAACTATGAAACTCATTACTAGATCTAAAATATTCGATTGACATAGTCATAGCGCTGTGGTAGAGTGGAACTACTTAATTAGATAAATTAAAGTGGCTAATGTGTACAAGAAACTGAAAAAACAAAATGGCGAGAAATTCGCACGAACAATCAGAGATTACCACAATGGAATCTTGGAGATTCCTAATGTTGATGTAATTTTACGCCACGCAGGGCGAGACGCAGAGCCTTTATTGCCATATCTTACCAGTCTACTAACTTCTAATGACTTTAAACCAACCACTACACCAGAAGATCCAATAGCTATGCTTGAGCAAGCAGGCTATGAGGCTTTTCACGCAGATACTTTAGAAAAACAAAATAGTATTAAACCGTATTTTAAAAA
>JAJFGX010000112.1 GCA_021775895.1 Alphaproteobacteria bacterium
CTTAATTTTCTTAATGCACATACTGGTGAGAAATTTCAAGGTGCATATTGGGAAAATGGGCGTTATTTACCAGATGCCTTTAGAAATATTAAAGAAGTTATGCGTGATCATCGTACTAATGATATTTTCCCTATAGACCCACGCTTAATTGATATTTTATTTGTCTTGCAAAAACGTTTGAACACAAAACGCTCATACCGTATTTTCTCAGGTTATCGTTCTCCAAAAACCAATAACATGCTACGTCGTAAAAGTCACGGTGTTGCAAGAAAGAGCCTGCATATGCAAGGGCAAGCGGTAGATTTCCAATTGCCTGGGTATAAACTATCAGCCCTTAGAAGACAGGTTATGGCATTGAAATCTGGTGGTGTTGGTTACTATCCTAAGAGCCACTTCCTACATATAGATACTGGTAGGGTTCGTCATTGGTAGAAGAAATTGAAGTACCAAAACTTGAAACAACAAGATTAATTCTACGATCTTTGAGTATGGACGATGCACCTGCCATACAAAAACACTTTAATAACTGGAATATTATTAAAGAAATTGGTTCAGTTGTGCCATGGCCATACCCGGATGATGGTGCGGTTACACATCTAAAAAATACACTTAATCAACCTCTAACATATTTATGGGGAATAACCCTGAAAGATAATCCTGATGAAGTTATTGGTGTAATAGAATACAGACTTTCTGACAATGCAGATGATAATAGAGGTTTTTGGCTTGCAGAATCACATTGGGGACAAGGGCTTATGGGTGAAGCTGTAACAGCTACACAAGACTTTGTTTTCTTTGAATTAGGTATAAAACGCATAGTCGTGACCAATGCAAAATCAAATGCACGCTCAAGGGCTGTCAAAGAAAAGCATGGTGCCAAGCTAATTGGGATGTCTAAAGGAAAATACCATACAGGAGAGGTTGACCAAGAAGTTTGGGAAATCACTAAAGATAGTTGGGTTAATACATTAAAGAATTAATAAGGTTATTTTTTAAGTGTTTTAACCATAGATTTAGCCATCAACATTACATCACTAGCATTGTCTGCACCTTTGGCTCTATTGTATATTAATGCGACAATATCTGAGTTTTTCTCTGTATAGCCTTTGTTACTATCTTTTCGATCAATAGATGGCGACCATGGATTTGCCTGTCCTTTTCCACCGCTGGAATCATTAAAGTCAAATTTAACGCCAGTTTTTGGACATGTGCCTTTTTTAAGGGCTTTTTCTATGAACTCTTTTGATAGAGAAAATTCTAAATCCTTGTCCAAGGCACGTTGGCGAGCGTTGTGATAAAGGCTTGTGGCTTTCTTTTGTATTCTCTTTAAAAGCTCTTCTTCTTTATCTGACACATTGCCCCCCTGCATTGTCCTTACTATAACTTAAGATTCTTCTTTTCTTTTTTGCCGTCTTGCGGCAGCTTCTTTCGCATATTCACAAGTTCCTTCGTGAATAACTTTATCTCCATCTATAAGTTCTCCGGGTAGAATTGATGGCATTTTTCGAACTTCATCATAATAAGGCAGGAAATCAGGATCAGTTGCTTTAAATAATTGTTCAAAGTCATCAATTACGTAGTATGTATCTTGGAAATCATCAATATAAAAGCGACTGCGCAAAAGGCGTTTTACATCAAAACCAACACGGTGTGGAGAATCGCTTTCTAAGGCAAATACAGATTCTGTTGGTGATGATAAAATTCCTGCACCATAAATACGTAGACCTTCTGGTTCTTGTATAAGTCCAAATTCAACCGTATGCCAATATAAACGCCCGATTAAATAGGCGGCTTTATGGTCGGCTGCTTTCATTCCGCCTTTACCGTATGCCTCTATATAATCAGCAAAAACTGGGTCTGCCAAGATTGGTACATGGCCAAATAAATCATGAAATACATCTGGCTCTTGAATATAATTAAATTGTTCACGGGTACGAATGAAACGACCGACTGGGAACAAGCGATTAGCTAATAGCTCAAAAAATGGCTCAACAGGTATAGGGCCTGGAACAGCCACCACTTTCCAACCTGTACGTTCCATCAAGATTTTATTTACATCATCAAAATTAGGAATTTTATCTTCTTCAATACCTAAACTATGCAAGTTATCCATGAATAAGCTAACTGCACGTCCATCTAGTATTTTAATTTGTCTTTGGTATAGGTCTTTCCAGATTTGGTGTTCCTCATCTGTATATTCATCCCAGTTCTGAGGAACAACAAAATGATCTAAATCACCACGTGTCCAGCCATCTAAATCAGTGTAATGACCTTGTGATTTATTGGTGCTGGTATTTCCTACAACATCTTTCATGGCTTCATTCCTTGTGATTTTTTAAGTTCTTGAGGCGTATCAGGCTGATTTTCTGGTATTGCTTTAATAAAAGCTGAATCTTTTAGGCATTTTTCTTCTATTTTTGCAATTAATGGGAAGTCTCCCATCGGACAATCAAATCTTCTAGCATTATAAATTTGAGGTATAAGGCATATATCCGCCATTGTGATTTGATCACCTACACAATACCCGTCTTTTTCATGGTGCTCACTATTTTCTAATAGTTTTTCAATAGCAGTAAAGCCATCTAGAATCCATTTTTGATACCATTCGGCTTTTTGTTGTTGTCCAACTCCAAGCTCACCTGTTAAGTACATTAATATACGTAAGTTATTAATAGGGTGAATATCACAAGATATAATGTCTGATATTTGCCTAACTAGTGTCTTTTGCTCAAGTCCTTTAGGGTAGAATGGCTTTTCTGGATACTTCTCATCAAGATATTCTAATATTGCCAAAGATTGAGTAATAGTAAAACCATCATCAATTAAGGTTGGCACAGAACCTTGAGGGTTAACTTCTTTATATTCAGAGCTTTTCTGTTCCCCTGCAACTAGATTAATTGTTTCTTGCTCATAATCCAGCCCTTTTAAATTCAAACCAATGCGCACTCGGTAAGATGTAGACGACCTGAAGTAACTGTATAACGTAAGCATTATTTCTTATTCTTTCTATAATATTTTGTTTAACTAATTTTTGTTTGCACTGGTTTAATATTGATATTATTAGTTAAGCTACATTTAGGGCTATAAGAAACGACTTTCTGATTTATAGCTCCAAAAATTGATTTCCCGTCAAGATCTTGCATATCAATACATATAGTATCACCAAATTTCATAAATGGCGTTGTTACTTCTCCTGTATCGATCTTTTCAATCATACGTTTCTCAGCTAAACAGCAAGAACCTTTTGTTCTATCTTTATTTGAAATTGTCCCAGAGCCTATAATTGCTCCAGCTGCTAAAGGACGGCTTTTAGCCGCATGAGCAATTAATGTTGGAAAATCAAATACCATGTCATCACCAGTATTTGGATGACCATATTCCACACCATTATATTGCACTAGCATTGGCAGAGATAATTTCTTACCGTCCCATGCATCATTAAGCTCATCAGGTGTTACAGCAACAGGTGAAAAAGCACTAGATGGTTTGGATTGGAAAAAACCAAACCCCTTAGCTAATTCTTCAGGTATTAGGTTACGCAAAGATACATCATTAACTAACATTACTAGTTTAATATGATCTTTAGCATCATCTGGAGATATTCCCATTGGTGTATCATTAGTTACAACAGCAACTTCAGCTTCGAAATCAATACCCCAAGCTTCATCTTCCATTGCAATGTCTTCCATTGGGCCAATAAAACTATCTGAACCACCTTGATACATTAAAGGTTCTGTCCAAAAACTTTCAGGCATTTCTGCTCCTCTTGCTTTTCGTACAAGCTCCACATGATTAACGTAGGAACTACCATCAGCCCATTGATATGCTCTAGGCAATGGTGATGCACATTTGCTAGGATCAAAAGCAAAACTATTGGTTTCACCTGTTTCTAGGGCTTGATAAACAGCTTGTAGTTTTGGTTCTATAATTTCCCAATTATCTAAAGCTTCTTGCAATGTGCTTGCAATGTCCTCCACTAGAATGGCTCTAGTAAGGTCTTTACTAACTACAATAAGTTTGCCATCACGACCATGTTTTAATGATGCTAATTTCATATGCTTAATTTACCCTTCTTTTAAAACACCTCTACGGATTTGATCTTCTTCCATACTTTCAAATAGTGCTTGGAAGTTACCTTCACCAAAACCTTCATTGCCTTTACGTTGAATGATTTCAAAGAAAATTGGCCCAATTACTTCCTCTGTAAAAATTTGTAGTAAAATACCTTCGTCTTTACTTGGAGCTCCATCAACTAAAATAGCTAGTTTTCTCATACGTTCTAAATCTTCGCCATGCCCTGGAATACGAGCATCAGTTTTCTCATAATAGGTATCTGGAGTGCTTAAAAAGGCAACGCCTCTATCTTGCAGGTCTTCAACTGTTGAGTAAATATCATCAGTTCCAAGAGCAATATGCTGAATACCTTCACCATTATATTTTTCTAAATACTCTTCAATTTGAGATTTATCGTCTTGTGATTCGTTGATTGGAATACGGATTTTTCCACATGGGCTAGTCATTGCTTTACTGACTAATCCTGTTAATTTTCCTTCAATATCGAAAAAACGAATTTCACGGAAGTTAAATAAATCTTCGTAATATTTGCTCCATAATGCCATATTTCCTCTTCGAACATTATGAGTTAGATGGTCAATATAGGTAAGCCCCATTGAAGCATCATCATTAACATTTACGCCATCAAGATATTCAAAATCAGTATCATATATACTTCCTTTATCACCGTAAGTATCGACTAAATAAAGACGAGAGCCACCGATTCCTTCAACCACAGGAATTTCTAATTCCCCGTGACCTATAGGGTTATCAACAGGCTTAGCTCCTTTTTCAATAGCTCTATCATAGGCTTTTTTAGCATCTTTAACACGAAATGCCATTGCACAAGCACAAGGTCCATGCTCAGCTGCAAATTTCTGAGCAAAAGAATCAGGTTCTGCATTAATAATAAAATTAATATCGCCTTGACGGTGTAGTGTTACATTTTTACTTTTATGTTTAGCAATACACTTAAAGCCCATTGATTCAAATAGAGTGCGTAGTTTTTCAGGTTCTGAGTGTGCATATTCCACAAATTCAAAACCATCAGTACCCATAGGGTTTTCAAAAAGATCAGCCATAGTTATTGCTCCTTAATGTTGCGTTATTGTTTGAGTTTTTAAATTATATAAAGTATCTATATTCATATAGTGATTCAGTCTTAAATGCAAATTTAATCGTTTTTTCTTCATGAATTGTTTATATACAGATAGTATAGTCAGTAATTAAGGGCTAGATTTTATTTTAAGGTGTTAAATGTTTTCCAATATCAATCGAACTGCTAAAGAACTTTTAGGTGATAGCTCTTTATCTTTACCTTTTATTACTCCAGAAGAAGCTGATATTAATGTCAGCTTTGAATTTTTCCCACCAAAAACTGAGAAAATGGAGCAAGTTTTGTGGCAATCAATCGAGCAACTTACTCATTTGCAACCACAGTTTTTCTCAGTAACTTATGGCGCTGGCGGTACAACAAGGGAGCGTACACACGATGCAGTTATTCGTATTCAAGAAGAAACGGGAATTCCAGCCGCAGCTCATTTAACTTGCATAGGTGCATCTAAGGCTGAAATTAATGATATAGCTCAGAATTATTGGGATAATGGCATCAGGCATATTGTTGCTTTGCGTGGAGATGCACCAGAAGCAATGGATAAATATGTCCCAAGCACAGATGGTTATGCTTATGCCTCTGATTTGGTTGCAGGACTTAAAAAAATTGCAAATTTTGAAATTAGCGTTGCTGGCTATCCTGAAACTCACCCTGAATCAGTATCTTCAGAATCTGACATTGATAATATAGAACGTAAAATTGATGCAGGGGCAAATAGAATAATTACTCAATATTTTGTTGAGCCTGATTTTTTCCTACGCTACCGTGATAAATTAAGTAAGCGAGGTATATCAGTTCCAATAATTCCAGGAATCCTACCTGTAACTAATTTCAAACGTATGCAAGAATTCTCCAAAGAATGCAATACGCAAATCCCAGATTGGATGCATGTATTGTTTGATGGGCTTGATAAACAGCCAGAAACTCGTAAGTTAGTCGCAGCAACCCTAGCTGCTGAACAATGCCGAGTTCTGTATGAAAATGGAGTTTATGATTTTCATTTCTATACTCTTAATCGTGCCGAGCTATCATTAGCTATATGTCACATGCTGGGTCTTCGTTAGAATTCCTTGACTTCATGGGATTATCTACGTTAGATTTTATCAACACTTAAAATTGTAAGCATTACACTTATTCAGTCGCCTTTTGGCGGCTTTTTTTGTGTCTAAAACCTACCATCAAATATAAACATTCAAGGAGAACAGTATGAATAAACTCGCTTTAATACAAGGAATAGAAAACCTAACTTTTTCTATAAAAATAGCTACAGAAAAAATTAAGGAATATCTAAAGAATGCCGACGGTCCAACAACTCATTACATTTGGCGTACAAAAGGCGATGGCAAAGTACGCTCACGCCATGAAAATTCGATGGAAAAATCTTTGCTTGGGATAATCCGCCAGAGGGTGGTTATCACCCAGGTGAGAATTACGGCTGCCGTTGCACCGCTGAGCCTTATCAACCAGCAGATAATTCAATAAGAGAATACGTAGAGCAAACATTGGCTAATGCTCCAGCCGATGCTGGTCATGAATGGGGTCACTTTGACTACCATTACCAGTACTTTTATACAAATGGTCAGCCTGTTAAATTACATGAAATGGGAATCTTAAATCAGATTATTGGTAAAGCAGAATTGAGTATTTATCCTAAAATGGAAAAACTTATCTTTAAAAAAGTTCAGAGAGAAGGTGCTGGTACGTACCCATTTAGATGGAATGATTCATATAGTTTCCATCTTACTGAATTTGTATTTGGTGGTGCTACTGTAACTTTAAATGCAATACTACATGTTAAAGATATGGGTTATTATTCTATAAAGGCAAATAGGGAAATTGATTTTGAACAAAAAGTTTAAGAAAGCATTCACGGACTATGTTAGATTAACTGGTAGTTATAAGACATTAATAGCTTTATTCTTTATATATGTAGTTTTTGGACGTCCTGATTTTTTTGTTGCACCTTTATTTTATGCGTTTCTTATAGTCACACTTACATTGTACCCTCTTCCATTTTTTTACACCATAACTTTTATATCTGTTATTTTAATATGTTTCTTAGTTATTTGGGTAATACCATCATATAGGCGTATAAAAAAAGAATATTCAATATTAAAATTATCAAAAGAAATGAGTAAAAAAGATAAAATAATTTTTGTTATTAAAAGCATATACGATAATTTAAAACAGCTTACAATATATGCAGCATCATTACTTGTGACAGGACAGATATTGCTTCTAATTGTTCTTATTGTAAAGGCTGTATAAGAAAGGTAGGACAAGCTCTGTAACAAAATAAATAAAGTGGATAACTTTATATGATATTTATAAAGGCAACCCAAGTCTCAACTTCATATTCATGGTTAAGGAATAGGCTATTTTGATGGTGTTCTTATTGCTAGCGAAGAAGATGTATTTAAGCATAATTGCTATGATATAGCGGATGGAGTAATTAAACGGGCATTGCAAAATGATTGATGAGTTTAGCAAGTCTTAGAGTCCTGACTTTAGTTAAACTCCAGTCCCCAATGTTGGTATCTCTCAGGGTCGTCCATCCAGTTTTCTTTAACTTTTATAAATAAATTTAAGTGTACTGGTTGCTCTAATAGTTCTATTAGCTCATGCCTTGCCTGCATACCTATTGTTTTAATCTTTTGACCATTTTTGCCTAAAATCATGGCTTTGTGACGAGGTTTTATCACATATATAACCTGCCCTATTTTAATTTCATCTTTTTCGTTAGTCTCCCAGCTTTCTGTTTCAACTGTACACATATAGGGAATTTCTTGATGTAATTGCTGGAAAAGTTTTTCTCTTGTGATTTCTGCCGCCAATAGTCTTGAGGGCATGTCGGAAATTAAATCCTCATCATAAAGCCATTCAGCCTCGGGGACAAATTTTGCGAAATCTGCTAATAAAGCATCGCAACCATCGCCAGTTAAGGCTGACACCATATAAATTTCTGAAAATAGCCCTGTATCATGGAACTCTTGTACTATTGCTAATAGCTTTTCTCTCGCCAGCAAATCTATTTTATTTAATATTAAAATAACTTTTTGACTGATATTTCTTTTTTCTAGTTCTTTGAGAATTAAAAGCTCATCTTTAGTCCGTTTGTGATGTCCAGCATCCATTAGAACCGCTATAACATCAGCATTATGAGCCTCTCGCCAAGCTGTGCTGACCATTGCTTTATCTAAGCGTCTACCGGGCTGAAAAATACCAGGAGTATCAACTAAAACAATTTGGCTGTCACCATGCATGGCAATACCAATCACTCGACTACGAGTGGTTTGTACTTTATGTGTGACAATAGAGACCTTTGTTCCAACAAGCTGGTTCACCAATGTTGACTTACCAGCATTGGGAGCACCTATTAAACCAATAGAACCAAACCTACTTTGATTCATTGTTTTCATTTTCTTCATTCTTTTCTATTATTTTTAGTAATTCTGTTGCCGCTTTCTTCTCAGCTTTCCTTTTAGAAGAATCTTTCGCCGTTACAGGCTCCATACAATCTATTATTACAGAGACTTCAAAAACAGGTAAATGATCGGGCCCAGACCTAGATACTAGTTTATATTCTGGCAAGTCTTTGCCTTGTGCTTGTAGCCATTCTTGTAATTTTGTTTTGGGGTCTTCTGGTGGGTTAGTATCTCGCATAATAATCTTAGTCCAGTGCTGACTAATAAATTCTTTTGCAGTTTCAAAATCAGAGTCCATATATATAGCAGCAATCACAGCCTCCATAGCATCAGAAAGTAAAGCTTTCTTACGCCTGCCGCCAGTACGTTGTTCTGCAGTTGATAAAAGTAGATAGTCACCAAGTGTGAGAGTCTCAGCCACAAGATATAGAGTAAACTCTTTAACTGCTTCAGTATGGCGTTTTGCCCAATCACCTTCAGTTTCCAAGGGAAATAAGTGATATAATAGATCTGCAATTACCAACCCTAAAACACGGTCACCAAGAAATTCTAACTGCTCATAGCAGTAATAATGTCCATCTTGAGTTCTAGCCTCAGGGTTACCGTAGTAAGATATAGCACTCGCATGAGTTAAAGCTGTACGTAGTAAATCAATATCTTTGAACTTATGGTTCAACTTTTCTTCTAAGCTGGATAAGTCTATCAATTCAATTTGCTCTTGATTTTCATTATCTACATTTTTTGGCATAATTTAATTTCACCATAGTTGTCTTTTATAAAAAGGCATTGTATCAAATATAAGCATTTCAGTACAACCATTATCTTTTGCGAAGCTATTTCGTGAATCTGGCACAAGTTTTGCATGACTAGGCTTTGTAAGAATATTTAACCTGCAAAGAATTGGGTATTAACAATGTCGATACAGTCACTAAACATCGCACTTTCAGGGCTTAAAGCTGCACAAAGTGCTATTAATAATACGGCAAGTAATATTTCAAATGCCTCTACTGAAGGCTATACCAAGAAAATTTTGCCTCAAACGGCAGATTTTTCTGCCGATACTCCTCTTGGGGTTAGGATAGACAAAATTGTACGAAGTGTTGACTTATCTTTAGTTAAGACAATGGTCGAAAAAGGTAGCACTATTCAGTCTTTAAGTGTACGAGAAAAGTTTCTTGACCGTATTCAATCCTTTCATGGCCCATCAGAGGCTGAACAATCTATAGGTGCGACTTTAAACAAATTAAAAGAAGATTTTATTCTGATTGATGCTGAGCCAGAGAATCCATTACTTGCAGATAATGTTGTTAATCAGGCAGTGGAAACTGCAAGTAAATTTAATGAATTCGCTGATTTAATTCTACAGTTGCGTAATGATACACAAAATGAAATAAAACAAATGGTGCTTGACGTTAATACTAATCTGGAGAGAATAGCGGACATTAATAAGCAAATAGGCGGTCTTAGCGGTAGTGGAAGAAGTATTGCAAGCCTTTTAGATCAGCGTGATATTGCGATGAAAGCCGTATCTGAGAATTTAGACATTTCATTTTTTACTGCTGAAAATGATAAGGTTTTTGTTATGACTGCATCAGGGCAGGTTTTAGCCGATGAAAATGCTAGGGAAGTTATATTCAACCCAACTACTCTTTTACCTACATCTTTTTATCCTGGTGGCGGTAGTGCAGGTATCTTTATTGATAGTACTTCGGGTATTGAAATAACAGGTGGTGCTTTAAGTGGACGCATAGGTGAGCTTATAAATTTAAGAGACGAGATTTTGCCACAATACCAAGCACAAATTGATGAATTAGCGCAGAAAACTGCTGAACGCTTTGCTGGTCAAGGGCTTGCTTTATTTACTGATGCTACGGGGAGCGTTCCGCCAAGTGTTGCTCCGCCAGCAGCTGTTGGATATGTTGGCTTTGCATCACAAATACAAGTTAATAATGCAGTTATGGCAGATCATACACTTGTTAGGTCTGGAACCAATGGTGCTACTGTACCTGATGGGTCTAGTGCTATTATTCGTAAAGTTATTGATTTTACTTTTGGTGCATTTTCCAGTCAACAGGCCTCAGGAACGGTTGATGTATCTGCTGGAACAATATTTGCATCAACAGGATTAACACAATCAGCAAGGGTTATTGGAAATGTTGATATAGCAGCCTTAACTAGTTTAGATACAGATCCAAATATTACAGCAGGTAGTCAGTTTAGTATTGATATTGGTAGTGGCCCACAAGTTATAACTATAGGTGCAACTGATACAGCCACAGATTTAGTTAATAATATAAATTTAGCCCTACCGGGGACAGCAAGATTAAATAGCTTGGGTCAGTTAGTATTAGAAGCAACGGCTGATATTACGGTAGCTGATGTTTCATTGGGTGCTGCGGGGATTAATGCATTGGGGCATAATTTTGGCACGACGACGGCGGTTAATCCATCATTCACAGTACAAGCAGGTATTAATAATCCTGTAACTATTAATATCGCACCAACTGATACAGCGGCAAATTTACTTGCTTCTTTAAATGCTGTTCCTGATATTACGGCTACACTCAATGGCAGTGGGGGAATAGAAATCACCCCTATTAATGGTGGAGACATTCAATTAACTAATACATTTGGCACGCCTTTGTCGGCTCTTGGTCTATCAATTAGTGGAGTTGCACATACTGCTTTTCGTCAAGATAATTTAGGGCCAAATGCTGGAGTTTCTACTCAATTAGTTAATTTCACAAAATTGGTTGATTATGGGCAAGGCATTGTAAGCTTGCAAAGTGAAGTTCATAACAATACTGTTTCTAAGTTAGAGAGTGAAACCATATTTTTTAATAGTTTAGAGCAACGTTTTTTAAATGAAAGTGGTGTTGACTTAGATCAGGAAGTTGCAAACCTTATACAGCTTCAAACAGCATACGGAGCGGCGGCAAGGGCAATATCAGTCTCAGAACAATTATTTAATACATTACTTGATGCAGTAAGATAGGGGGTAGAATGACAGGTACATTTATTTCATTTGCGGGGCAGTCTAAAGCACAAAGCACTCGCCTTCTAGACTTACGAAGCTCTTTGCTTGATTTACAAAGACAAATGGCAACTCAGAAACGTAGTGATGATTTTAGTGGTCTTGGGGTTGATACAGGAACAGTACAACGCCTTAGAACAGAAGGTAATGAAACAAGTGCTTATATGAAAACAATTGATCGTATATCAATTCGTACAAGAATTATGAGTGAAGCTATGACAGAAGCAGTTGATGTTGCCCGTGAAGTAGTGAACAGTATGCGTCTTCAAATAAGAGAAGGAGACATAGAAATAGGAGCAGTGCGTACAATTGCACAAGAAAACCTACGTTTTTTGCAGGAGCTAGTTAATAGTACAAATAATGGCACATATGTTTTTGCTGGTAATGATGTACGCAATCCACCTTTAGATAATATGGCGACTTTAAATAGTAATATGCAGACAGAGGTCACTGATTGGCTTAATGGCACACAAACAAGTAATCAGCTTATAGGTGATGTGCAATCTATGTCTGGTACAGCTTTGGGATACTCTACTTCTCTGCAATCAGCTGGTGATGTCTTAGTTAAAATAGATAGCAATGTAGAAGTTAATTACACTGTTAAAGGTGATGGCAATGGCTTTAGCGATATTATAAAGGGTGTTGCTTTAATGGCTAATTTGCAAGACCCAGACCCTGCAGTTGATGTTGGTACTAAAGCTGAGTTCTTTCAGATTTATGATGAAATCATAACTACAGTTTCACAGGGTATTCAAAACTTAGATAGAGAAAACTTTAATTTATCCAGTAAAAATAGCTTGATGAACAATATTCAGGAAAGACATATTAAAGATAAAGGTATACTTGAAACAATATTAGCAAAAACAGAAAATGTTGATTTATCAGAAACTATAGTGAAGCTACAAGCCGTGGAATCGCAATTAACAGCCTCATATGAAACAACAAGAGTAGTTAGTGAGCTTACATTAATTAACTTTATATAGAGTTATTACTTTGATATTCTTATACGGGCTTTGGCAAAGCGTCTGAAGTCAGCAATTTTCTTTACTCTATTTGCTTTGTCCTGTATTTGCTTTATTTTAGCAGAATCAATTGGCCCTCCCCTGCGCTTCAATTTTTTATTAGGGTTGTTTCCACAATAAAAATTACCGCCAATATTTTGTGGC
>JAJFGX010000113.1 GCA_021775895.1 Alphaproteobacteria bacterium
AATTTCTATGGACGATGGACAAAAGATTACATTTTTAGATACTCCGGGGCATGCTGCCTTTACAGAGATGCGGGCTCGTGGTGCAGATGTAACTGATATAATTGTGTTAGTGGTTGCGGCTAATGACAGCGTTATGCCACAAACAATTGAAGCGATTAGCCACGCTAAAGCAGCTGAGAAGCCTATTATTGTAGCGATTAATAAATGTGACTTGCCTGAGGCTGATCCAGATAAAGTTCGTACAGAGTTACTACAATATGAAATTCAAGTTGAAAGCTTGGGCGGTGAAATTCAATGTATAGAAGTCTCCGCAAAAGAGAAAAAAGGACTAAAAGAGCTTGAAGAAGCAATATTATTGCAGTCAGAAGTTTTGGAGCTGAAAGCAAATCCTGATAGAACAGCGGTTGCTGCGGTTGTTGAATCTAAGATGGAACAAGGTAAAGGTTCTGTGGCAACCATACTTATTCAACGTGGAACACTTAATATTGGTGATATATTTGTTACAGGTACAGCATGGGGAAAAGTTAGAGCGATTATTAATGATCATGGTAAACGCTTAAAGACAGCAATACCAGCAGAACCAGTTGAAGTTCTTGGTCTTAATAGCACACCTAATGCAGGTGATGATTTTGTTGTAGTTAACAATGAGGCAAAAGCACGTGAGATAGCGGAATTCCGTATTCGACGTGAACGTAATATGAAGGCTGCAAAAAGTCATAAATCTGCATTAGATCACTTAATGGCACATATGAAGCAAGGGGAAGTAAAAGAGCTTAATGTTGTAATTAAGGCCGATGTTCATGGTTCAGTTGAGGCAATTAATAGTTCTTTAGAAAAATTAACCAAAGATAATAGCGAAGTTGTGGTTAATATATTGCATAGTGCAGTTGGAGGAATTACAGAATCTGACGTTACCTTAGCTAACGCTTCAGGAGCGTTAATAGTAGGTTTTAACGTTAGAGCAAATATTCAAGCAAGGGAACTTGCTAATTATGAAGGGGTTGAAGTTCGCTACTATTCTGTTATTTATGAAGTAATTGATGAAGTTAAAGCTCTTCTTGGTGGTCTATTATCTCCTGAAGTAAAAGAAAATCTAATTGGTTATGCTGAAATTCGTGAAGTATTCAATGTTAGTAATGTTGGTAAAGTTGCTGGTTGTATGGTGACAGAAGGCGTTGTTAAACGTGGCGTTGGCGTTAGATTGTTGCGTGATAATGTGGTTATTCATACAGGTAAGCTGAAAACACTTCGTCGTTTTAAAGACGAAGTTAAAGATGTTCGTGATGGCTTTGAGTGTGGTATGGCATTTGAAAAATATGATGATATTAAAATTGGTGATATTATTGAAGCCTTTGAAACATCTGAACATGCTAGAACATTAGAATAAAGCTATCTTAACCCAAGTTTTGATTTCATATAAGCTATTGAAAAATAAGCTTCATTAAACCGCCTTATTTTTTATATAAATATGTGAAAATAACTTGACATAGTTGTAATTACAATGTATGTTAAATCTTGAAATTAACAATGAAGTTAAGGGTTGAGATAAAACACATGTCAAATACAAAAAAATGGAAAATTTAAAATACGGAGCAAACCTTGCAAAATATCATTTTGCTCAAGCCTCGGTATCTGAGACTGGAAAAAATATTGCTTATTTGGCTACGGTTGCAGCTTTAACGTTTAGTGGTTATTCTTATATATATCCTGCCCCAGATGATGTTGGTACTAACAATAGAGATCAGGCATTTAAACAGCTAGTAGATGAGAAGCAAAACCTTACAGAGTTATTTGATGAATATCAACAAATACGTATGGACTTGCGAGATACAAATGCTGAAGAGCATCAATCTTACATAGATAAAAGTAATGAATTAAAATTAAAGAGTAAAACCTTTTTCGCACATCTTTTAACTAGTGGCTCAATGGGTGAAGGCTTGGATGTTTCAGAGGCTGATATATTGAAAATTGTTAATGATTTACAAGAGCATGTAGGTGATTTTGACTGGGATAAACATGTTAATCCTAATATCAGTACTATAATTGAATATATAAAAGAAGATGCAGGTTTTTTGGACGAAGCTAGAGCAGAACACCGTGTCGATGTAGTGGATTCGGTTAATTATCAATTTAAAACAGCATTTGAAGTAGCAAATAACGCTGATATGAAAGGTAATGGAAGTTATATGAGTATGTTTTTGGCTGGTGCGCTTTCACTAGTGCTTGGGGTGATTGCACCAATAACTATAGAAAGTAAAGAGCCAGAAATAAAAAGAATGAGGCCGCCTAGAAAGCCTGATAAGCCTAAAAATTACTAGATTAGGACTATAAGTAAAATCAATCAGGCTTAACAGGAATTCCTGTATGATATTTACAGTTTTTAACTGTCAGAGATGATTTTACATGTGATACATTAGGTGCAGAGGTTAAGTGACGAGTTAAAAATTGCTGATAACTATCCCAGTCTGCTTCGACAATTTTTAGTAAGAAGTCTGCCTCGCCTGCAATCATATAGCATTCACGTACTTCGTCCCAATCATTGACCATATCGATAAATTTATTTAAATCTTTTTCTGATTGATTTGCTAGTCCGACTTGAGCAAACACAGTTACCCCATAACCCAGCATGCTAGCATTTAAACGAGCATGATAATCAATAATAAAACCATTATCCATTAATGAACGCACACGACGTAAACATGGGGGAGCAGAAATGCCGACTTTCTCAGCAAGTTCTATATTTGTCATGCGACCATCAGCTTGTAGTTCATACAAGATTTTGCGGTCAATACGATCAAGCTTGATTTTTCCCATTTTATTCCCATTCAAAGTAATAATTATATATTAAAATGCACTTACTTGTAATAATATTATCATACTATAAATACAACATTAAAGCTTCAAATAATGATAAAAAAAATAATTCATAATAAAAATCTAGAGCAAACATCTTGCTGGATTATCACTGAGGGCATGGCTGGCACGGAAAATCAGTGCATTGGTATTGCTGAGGCTCTTAATATTGCGCCAATTATAAAACATGTAAAATTGCGTTTTCCATGGAAGCAGCTAACTCCATATTTGCGTATTGGACAAAAATGGGCATTTTCAAATGAAGGTGATTCTTTTTCTGCTCCTTGGCCAGATTTGGTTTTGGCCAGTGGTCGTAAAAGCATTCCTGCGGCTCTTTATATTAAACAAGCCAGCAAGAATAAGACTTTAGTTGTCCAAGTCCAAGACCCTCGTATCTCTCCTAATTTATTTGACATTGTTGTTGTGCCTCAACATGACCCTGCTAGAGGTGATAATGTTGTAAATACTATAGGTTCTCTGCATAGAGTGACGGTAGAGAAATTAACATCAGAAGCAGAGAAGTTTCAAAATTTACAACAATTGCCAGCTCCACGTATTGCTGTTTTAATTGGTGGAAATAGTAAAGCTCACACAATAACTATAGAACGCACAGAAGAAATTGCAGAGCAATTAAAAGCTTTCGCTGAAAAATACAGTATAATGATTACAGTATCTAGGCGCACACCAACAGACTGCTTGAAAGTTCTACAAGAAAAATTATCTAACTTGCCAAATATTTTTCTATGGAATGGAGAAGGCGACAATCCATATTTTGCGATGTTAGGGCTTGCTGATATAGTATTTGTGACTGAAGACAGTGTTAGTATGACATCAGAGGCTATATCAACAGGAAAACCAGTATATACTATAGCTTTAGATGGTGGAGCATTAAGGATTAACAAGTTTCATCAATTGTTACATGAGCAAGGCTATACTCGTAGATTAAATAAAAATATGGAGCTTAAACAATGGCAATATACTCCTCCGCATGATACATTAATGGTAGCAAACAGAATTATTGATTTATTAAAAGAAAGAGGACAAATCTAATGACAGAAACAAAACACTCAAAAGTTCTTATTATAGGTTCAGGCCCTGCTGGTTATACGGCTGCAATTTACACTGCTAGAGCAAACTTGTCACCTGTAATGGTCACAGGTATGCAACCGGGGGGACAAATGACAACGACTACTGAGGTTGAAAACTATCCAGGTTTTGCCGATGTAATTCAAGGACCTTGGCTGATGGAGCAAATGAAATCGCAAGCAGAGCATGTTGGTACTGAAATGATACTTGATATGATTAATGATGTTGATTTAACTTCTACTCCTAAAAAAGCTATTGGAGATTCTGGTACGATATATACAGCAGATGTAATTATAATTGCTACAGGTGCACAAGCAAAATGGCTTGGATTGGAAAGTGAAGAAACTTTTAAGGGTTATGGAGTTTCTGCTTGTGCAACTTGTGATGGCTTCTTTTATAAAGATCAAAACGTTGCGGTAATTGGCGGTGGGAATACAGCGGTTGAAGAGGCTTTGTTCCTAACAAATTTTGCCAAACATGTAACGCTTATCCATCGTCGTGATGAGCTACGCTCAGAGAAGATTTTACAAGATAGACTATTTGCACATGAGAAAGTATCAATTATGTGGGATAGTGATTTACATGAGGTTCTAGGAACTCCTCCCGGTGGTGAAGGTGTTGTTGGAGTTTCTGGCATGAAAATACGCAATACAAAAACTGGTGATATTTCAGAACATGAAATTGATGGCATTTTTGTTGCCATTGGGCATTCACCGTCAACAAGCTTGTTTAAGGGGCATTTGGATATGGATGCTACTGGATATTTAGATACTGCACCAGATTCTACGGCTACTAATATAGAAGGTGTTTTTGCGGCTGGTGATGTTACTGATCATAAATATCGTCAAGCAATTACGGCAGCTGGTATGGGCTGTATGGCAGCACTTGAGGCTGATAGGTGGCTTGCTGAACAGCCTGTAATTGATGAAGCAAAGAGTGATAATGCCGCATAAAATCACAGTAACTATACCAGAAATATTGGCTGGCTCTAGGCTTGATAATGCTTTATCAATTCTTATTGATGATAATTTTTCTAGGGCTAGATTACAAAAATTGATAATGTCTGGTGAATGTGTACGTGATAAGCAGGTAATAATAAAACCATCAATTAAAGTTAAGGAAGAAGAAGAATATTCAATTACAATTCCTCCAGCAATTGAGGCAGAGCCAAAGGCTCAAGATATACCGCTGGATATTATTTATGAAGATGAAGATATTATAGTACTAAATAAACCTGTGGGATTAGTCGTTCACCCTGCTGTCGGTCATGCTGATGGCACATTAGTAAATGCACTTTTAGCACATTGTGCAGGGGAGCTATCAGGAATTGGTGGAGTTAAACGCCCCGGTATTGTCCATCGGCTTGATAAAGACACATCTGGGCTGATGGTGGTCGCTAAGAATGATTTTGCACATAAACATTTATCTGAGCAGTTATCATCAAGAACGCTAACAAGAAAATACCAAGCGATTATTTGGAAAGTTTTATCGCCGATGTCTGGTGTTATCGAAGGTAATATTGGACGTTCATCTAGTAACCGCAAGAAAATGGCTGTTCTTCGCAATGGTGGAAAAGAAGCAATTACAGAATATGAAACAGAGCAGATTATATCTCAAGGAGTAGCAAGTTTAGTTAAATGTAAGCTTCGTACAGGTAGGACACACCAAATTCGTGTACATTTATCTAATATGGGTCATTGGTTGGTTGGTGATACTCTATATCGTCCTAACAGTTTTAAAACTTTGCGTAGAGGTAAACCAGAGATTTTTGATATTCTACATAAGTTTCCACGGCAAGCTCTGCATGCTGAGGGTTTAAGTTTAATACACCCAAGAAGTGAAGAAGAATTAAGCTGGACAGCACCTTTACCAGACGATTTTAAAGAGTTATTATTGTCATGTGGTGTTAATATCAATATGAAGAAGGGGTAAGTTATGAATCATCAAGATATACCAGAGGATAAGGGAACTCCTATAGATCCTTATGCAGAAAAAGAAGAGAATATTATAGCAGAAGGGGACACAGAGTTAGAGGCAGAGGTTGTAGAAGCTGCAGTAGAAAAAGAAGACATTGTAGATGAAGCTGAGACTCCAAATATAGTTGAACCTAGTGAAAATAAGCAATCCAGAGGTTTTGATATTTCAAAATCAATTGATGCAGATACAACGACTTCAGAAAAATTGGCTAAAGATCAGTCTATTAATTTAACAGAAAAAATACAAAATCTACGTAGCGTGCTTATTGGTTTGGGTTGGGACGCTCAAAAAACTAGTGAAGATGATGATGAAGGTCGTGAGTTTGATTTAGATGCTAGTGCTTTCGTGTTAAATAATGAAGGTCGAGTAGATGATGACAGTGACTTTGTATTTTATAACAATACAGAAACAAAAAATAAGACTGTGCGTCATCATGGTGATAATAAAGATGGTGCAGGTGCAGGCGATGACGAGATAATAACTGTAGCATTAGATGAGGTATCACTTAAAGCTAACTCCATCGTTTTTGCTGTTACAATTCATGAAGCATTTGAACGTATGCAACATTTTGGTCGAGTAGAAAATGCGTATATTCGAGTGGTTGATCTTGATACTAATAAAGAGATTCTGCGTTTTAACTTAACAGAAGATGCTGATAAAAAAGACGCTGTGATACTTGGTGAGTTAATACGTAATTCGACAGGCTGGACATTCCGCTCAATTGGTGAAATGTCAGTTAGTGGACTATATGGAATAGCTAAGAGCTATGGTGTTTACGTAGCCCCAACTTAAAGATAAAATAAATTCAAAGAACATTTGACATATAGATAGGATTGTGGTAGTGTAATAACCGAAATAATTATTACAGGAGATAAAATATGTCTATTAGTCAAAAATTTGCAAAAACAGCGCTGAAAACTGCTACTAGTATTGAGTGTTTCAATATGGGAAACAGTAAAGCTGATAGAGATTCTTATATGTGTGCGTTGGCAACAATATTTTTTTTCACTGCTGGGGCTTATGGTGCGTTTCTTGAAAGTGATCCAGGTAATCAATATGCAGATGAAATCAATCAAGAATATAACGTTCTTATGACAACATTGGAACAACAAAAACATGCATATGATTTAAGGTATAATAACGATGATTCTGCAAAAGAAGCAAGCGAACGAACCTCAAGTATTATGAACGCTATAAATAATGCTAATAATGCAGAGCCAGAAGTAAACTATGCGGCTGATAATGAATATCTTGAAATATATAGCCAAGCAGACTTACTTGCAAAACATATACAAGAAGATAGTAAGCTTTCAGAATATGATGCTGGAGAATTGGCGGAGCGTTTAAACAACGTAGTTTCATTTGAAGACTTAGGATATGAAGCTATGCCAGATGCCGATGATTTACGTGAATGTCAGGAATATTCTTCTGATGCAAGCAAAATTAACAAATGTACAATTAGTGGAGAAAAAGCCGACCCCGAGGATGTTTTTATTCCTGCAGGGCTGGGAGTTTTATTAAGTTTGCTTGCGTACCCAACGATACCAAAGGTTATTACTTACGGAGTTGATAAAAACCGTGAGCGTTTAAAAAGAATGGCTAAAGGCAGATCTAAGAACCCATGGTAATTTAATTTAGTCCTACTCAAGTTTCAATTTCATATAAGCTATTAAAAAATAAGCATCTTTGCCCCACTGTTTATTTTACATAGTCCTGTTTTTGTTATTTCGTCTTTCATCTAGGGTAATGACTTATTAATCTTATTTATTCTTGAAAGAGTTTGAATGGTTGGTTAGTATGAAGATACTAAAAAGACCATCAAAAAAAACTATCGAAATAACTTTATTTAGAAAGGTATATCTATGGGCAATGTTGTTGTTGTTGGCTCACAATGGGGCGATGAGGGTAAAGGTAAAATTGTTGATTGGCTTGCTCATAGAGCTGACATAGTGGTTAGATTTCAAGGTGGTCATAACGCAGGTCATACCTTAGTTATTGATGAAATGGTTTATAAATTGCACTTGCTACCATCTGGTATTGTGCGTAAGAACACTTTGTCGATGATAGGCAATGGTGTTGTTTTAGATCCTTGGGCTTTATTTGAAGAAATTACAACAGTTGAGAAACAAGGGCTTCATATTACACCAGAAAATCTATGGATTGCTGAAAATGTGCCATTAATATTGCCATTACATTCAGAGCTTGATCATATTATGGAGGAAGCCAGAGGACGCAATAAAATAGGCACAACAGGCAGAGGTATAGGGCCTGCTTATGAAGATAAAATAGGGCGCAGAGCAATTCGTCTTTGTGATTTAGCAAATAAAGAAACTTTGATTGAAAAACTGGATAAGCTTTTATTCTTTCACAATGCCCTTAGACGTGGTTTTGGTGGAATGGAAGTTAGACAAGATGATTTATTGGATAAATTATTGGAAATAGCACCAAAGCTATTGCCTTTTGCCAGACCTGTATGGAAGGAACTTGCAAGAGCTGAAGAAAATAACAAGCAAATTCTCTTTGAGGGGGCTCAAGGCATTATGCTGGATATTGATCATGGTACTTATCCATATGTTACGTCTTCGAATATAGTTGCCGCTCAAGCAGCGACGGGGAGTGGCTTTTCTCAATCCAATTTAAACTTTGTTCTAGGTATTACTAAGGCGTACACAACCAGAGTAGGTGAAGGGCCTTTTCCAACCGAGCAAAATAATGAAATAGGTCAAAAGCTTGGTGAACGTGGACATGAATTTGGCACGACAACAGGGCGTAAGCGTCGCTGTGGTTGGTTTGATGCAGTGCAGGTACGTCAATCAATTACCACTGGTGGAATCACTGGAATTGCTTTGACAAAGTTAGATGTGCTTGATGGCTTTGATGAAATAAAAATTTGCACTGGTTATAAGTGTGGGAAAAAATCTTTTGATTATATGCCAGCACTATCTGACATACAGGCTAATTTAGAGCCCATATATGAAACAATGTCAGGTTGGAGTGGAGAGACTAAAGGTGCAACGACTTGGTCTGATATTCCAGATGCAGCTGTGAAATATATTCGTCGTTTAGAGGAGTTAATTGGCGTTCCTGTGGCAATATTATCTACGGGCCCAGAGCGTGATGAGACAATTCTAGTATCAGATCCATTTAACCCTTAAACATATGTTAATCTTTATTGTTTATTGTATTAAGTAATGCAAGAATAATAAAGGAGCATGATATGGAAGATGCAATAACTGGCTTTAAAGTTGCCACAGAGAAGAAAAATAATGATTTAAGTGCGGTCATTTCACCATTGATGGATATGTCAGTGAGATTTATTCAAGAACATGGATATAGCATGGAGATATATGAATCAGATCCAAATGATACTACAGGTAATGATCCATTGTTTCTAAGTATAACGCCATATTTAAAAGGTGAAGTTGCTCATATAAGCAATCGTGAGATATCAGCGACAGGTAATCTTACTTATAAATTTTCTAAAGATGATAAAACTAAGGAAGTATCAATAGTTGGAATTGTAAGTACACGTAATTTTAGTGATTTTGCTTTAGTTCGTGAAAATAGAAATCCTAAGAGTGTTACAGAGGTTGATAACTCTCATAACAAAGAGATACATGTAGTATTAAATTGTTTTGATGATGCTGCTCTTTTAATGGAGCAATGGCAAAGTGTACAAAAATCTGAGACATATGCAGGTATGAGAAAAAATATTGGTGGTGCTGCAAAGGCTAAAAAACAATCTAATCCACTTAAAAAATAACAATGACTTGACATTACAATGCAGAAGCTCTATAATTATGTTTAATTTAACAACATAAAGGTGCAATATCATGTCTAAGAATGAAAGTGAAGCTGAAACTAAAGCCAAAAGTGAAGTGAAACCTAAAAAAGTAGGCTTTTTTGGCTTTGTTGCAAGACTTGTTGTAAATACAGCGCTATTTCTTGGTGTTGTTGTCGGAGCTACCATTGGTTTAGGTGAATGGAATAACCATGAGGAACGTAAATCAGAAGATAATCAGATGGAAGGTAATAGCCTTGTTCATTCAACTCCGTTATATGGTCAAACTCAATTACAAGTATTTCAGAATAATGAAACAGGCAACCAGTTTTTTAGCTTGTTAGATAGATTTAATAATACACGCTGTGATGTTGGGTTATCTGCTGATAATTCTGCAAATATAACAGACCTATCTAATTGTCGTCCTATTGGGACTGAAGTTGCACCTGAACAGTCAATTATTGAAGAATATATTCTTATTATTCCAGAGCTTGATAAGCAACCAAGAAAAACACCACCTAAATATACAGTAATTTAAATTATTCTTTAAGTTATTATAGGGGCTGACACTTAATTACAAGTCTATCTTTAGTTTCTTGATCGGAAAAAGCAGCATCAATAGAGTTTTTAGTTATTTGCATTAATTCTTCTTGAGTGAAACCAAACTCATTGTGAGCTATTTCGTATTCTTTACCAATTGAAGTATTGAAAAATGGTGGGTCGTCACTGCTAAGAACTAATTTAAACCCAGCTTGCCATAGCTTGCGTAATGGGTGGTGTTCGTAGTCTTTAAATACTTTTAGCGTTACATTGCTAGAAACGCAGATCTCTGGTACAGCCCCCCATTTTAGCATTTCATTTAAGAAGTTTTCATCTTCAATAACTCGCACCATATGACCAAAACGTTTACAGCCAAGTAATTCTTTTACATCTCTAATGCTTTCAATGCCTGCTGCTTCACCAGCATGGGCAGTTGCTTTTAGTCCACCTTTTTCACAGGCAATTTTAAAAGCAGGTAAAAAATCCACTACATTAAGTGTGTTTTCATCTCCTGCCATTGTAAATCCTGTAACTAGTTCATGAGGATATGCAATTGTTTGTTTTGCTACGTTAATTGCTTTTTCCACACCAAAATGCCTAACACAAGCAGATATTAGACGGCATTCAATACCTGTTTCTTTATGAGCTTTATAAACTCCATCAGCTATTGCATCTACCATTTCTTTATAAGACAGTCCTACCATTGCACCATGATCTGCTGATATTGTAAGTTCTGTGTATATTACTCCTTCATTAGAGCTACGAATTAGGTAATCATAAGTTATATCCGTGTAGTCATCGGCAGTTTTAATAAATGAAGATACAATATCGTATATGCTTATAAAGCCTACAAGGCTGCTAGCTGCTGTGCCGTCATCTATCCATTTATAGCTGTTGCCATCGCTGTTAAATATGTTACTTGGTATAGGTATATTATTTTTATTAGCCAGTTCACGTGCTTTATCAGGAGAAATAGTTCCTTCAAGGTGAACATGCAGTTCTGCTTTTGGTAGTGTTTTCAACATATTAGTTTTTCCTTATACTTGACCTAATAAATTAGGTATGAAAGAATGTAATATCATCGTGGAAGGGGAGAGCCATGTCAAATAGCATTATAATAAAAAAGCATAAACAACATAAAAAACAAGAGAGTTACCATCACGGTAATTTGCGTCAGGCATTGATTGAAGCTGGAATACAAATATTACAGTTTGAAGGCGTAGATAAGCTTGGTTTGAGGAGTTTGGCTAGAATATTAGATGTAAGTCAAACTGCACCATATAGCCATTTTAAAGATAAAACTGAGCTATTGGCAGCAATTGCAGAAGTTGGCTTTCAACGCCTTGCTATGCAAATGTTGGAGCATGTTAATAATTCTACAGATATAGAAAAACGAATTAAAGCGATGGCGTCTGGTTATATATCTTTTGCAGTTGATAATAAAGCATTATTTTCGTTAATGTTTGGACGAGAATTAAAAGATATGAAGTCTTTTCCAACCCTTGCAATGACGGCGGGTAAGAGTTATGCCTTGTTTTCAGGTGCAGTGACTGAGGCAATAAAAGGTCGAGATGATATTTCTGCAAAAATAACAACAAATGCTATTTGGAGTTTGGTTCATGGTCTAGCCATTTTTTGTGCTGAAGGTAAATTAATCGTACCTAATAATGATATAGACTTATTTGTTTCAGATCATCTAGATGGCTTACTAAACACTCTGTGATTTGGAACTTTATCAGAATTTGACCTACCTATATGAAGTATGCTGTTAAGCAAATCTTCTTCAGATTTGATATGTTTTAAATTAACTTTCACACCTTTTTCTTCTAGCTCTCTGGCAAGCGCATCTGCTTGAGTGTGAGGGTGATTGTTTTGAATAATAAATATATTAATATTAACGTTCTTGTAGGTATCTTGTAATGTTGCTAGTGTTTTTACGCTTTTCTCTCTATCTCTGATACCACCATTTGATAGAATTACTAGTTCTGATTGTTGCTCTGCACCTTCATGAAGCATTACACGTGACATAGTTCTTGCTGCTTTATCAAGGTAAGAACTAGAAGCAGAATATGAGTTCATGTCATCATAGAAACTTTGTACGCTATCAATTGAATGTTTTGAAGAGCAATTAACAATGTTTTTATAATCGTCTCCAAATACAATAGTAGAAACTACATTATCTTTAGTACCAGAATCATCAAGTTGAACAGCTCTAGTTGCTAAATAGCTTACGTATAAAGCTTGTTTTAAAGGTGAGGTTTGGTCTCCAATAGATGTATCCATAGAACTATCTATTAAGAAGAACATATTTCTATCTAATGATTTTGATAGTAAAAACATGTCATTAGTAGCGTTAGGCTCATAGAAAGGGTTATTTGTGCCGTCTAAATCATTGAAAATATCTTTTGCCATTTTCTCTGTCCTCTATAATATTTTAGACTCTATAATCATGTGATTACGTATTGCATCTAGCATTTTAGCAAATGCTTCTTCTATGCTCCAATCCGAAGTATCAATAATAATAGCATCATCGGCTGGTTTTGCAGGTGCCATCTCTCTGGAAGCATCACGAGCATCACGCTCCTTCATATCAGATAGAATTTGTTCGTAGCTAATATTCTTATTGGAAGTTTGCATTTCTTTAAATCGTCTCTCAGCACGAATTTCTGGGCTAGCTGTAATAAATAATTTTATATCAGCTTTAGGGCAAACCACTGTTCCTATATCACGACCATCAAGGATTGCTCCACGGCCTTCTGGCGGATTACTAGCAAATGTTTGTTGTTCTTCAAGCAGAGCGCCTCGCACTTTGGTATTAACAGCTACTTTAGATGCCATAGAGCTAACTTTCTCTGTTCGAAGTTCAGGTTGCTCTAAAAGCTCTGGAGTCATATATTTTTTGGCTGATTTAATAGCAAATTCTATGTCTTTTTCATTATCAATATTGCCATTCATATTAACCATGTTGTAAGCAACAACTCGATAAAGACTACCAGTATCAAGGAAATCAAAACCTAGCTCTGTTGCCAGTCTACGACCAAGTGTTCCTTTTCCAGCACCAGCTAGACCATCAATAGCAATAACTATGGACTTTTGCTCGACCTGTTTTGGTTTAACTGCAATCTTTTTCTTTGCAATAGATTTTTGTTTTTTAATTGTTACAGCCACTTGTTTTCCCCTAATTATTTATAACATATAGGATACATTAACATAATTTTAATGTTTTTGCAAGTGTTTTACAAGATAAAAACAAATTTTTACCATTTGTTATATGGTTTAGTTTTTCTTTCTTTAATATACTCTATGCCTTTAAAGCTTCCAAGCATTAATGCTAAACCAAGAGGAAAAGCAGAAAGAACGGACACCAGAGCCATCTCAGCGGTTTTATCAGCTGTGCAAGCATAAATTTCACTAGAATCATCTGAATTTGCTACTCTGCATTCATTTAAATAAGCTGGGTTTATATTAATTGGTCTACTGTTGCTATTTATATAGCTACCGCCGTTAATTCCAGCATTTGCCAACTGATCTATAATGTTTTCTGCATCCTGCTCTGTTATATCGCTGGCATGAGCAAGAGCATTAAATAAGTTATATATATCCATACCCCTTGAATTGGTACTTACTTCAGGAGCTTGATAAGTTTCACCATCTAACATTCCCAAGATATTATCTGTTGTTGGTGCTGTTGGCTTATGCACTTGCTGAAGAATAGAATCAGTTCTTTCTTCGAATGCTTCTAATACATCTGCACGATTTTCAGTTTCTATATTATCTGGTGATTCTTGAAGGATAGCATTCATGCTAAATATAGATACAAGAGCAGAAACGATACCAATACTGAAAGAGGCAAATGGTCTACTAGGTTCAGTTTTGGGTTTTGTATTCTTTGGTTTCCTAGGAGGTTTTACATTGGGCACTTCACGGTCTTTATCTGGTGGCGGTGGTGGTGTATCAAAAGCTTCAGGAGATATAGGCCATAATGCAGATAATAGCTTTGGGTCAATCATGATTCTTACTCCTTATTATTCTTTAAAGGAGCAACATATACGATTTGTACAGATATGTCAAGCAAATATTTTACCCTTGCTTTGAATTACCATGACAATGCTTATATTTCTTTTTACTTCCACAAGGGCAGGTAGCGTTTCTAGGAGTTTTCCCCCATGTTGCAGGGTCACTTTCATCAAAATCTGGAGCAGTGTAAGTACCACCAGAATATAATAATTGTGCAGAGCTACTATTTTCAGGCTCTAATCCTTCGCCACGACCTGTAATCATTTGTTGTTCTGGGGAGTTTGGAAGGCTTGGGGCAGGGGAGTCGGCTCTCATTTCAATCAGGCTCAACATGTTTGTAACATTACCACGTAGCTCAACCATCATATTTTCAAACATACTAAAGGCTTCAGTTTTATATTCATTTAAAGGGTCTTTTTGTCCCATAGCACGCAAGAAAATTCCTTGGCGTAAATGCTCTAAAGACAGTAAGTGATCTTTCCATGTTTGGTCTAATATTTGTAATAGCAGGCTTTTTTCGACTTTTCGCATAATTTCAGGTGTGAAGCTAGCTGCTTTTTCTGCCATTTTATTATTTGATGCATCTTGTAAGCGTTCTTCTATTTCTTGATGTGCAACTCCTTCTTCTTTGCCCCATTCTTGGGCAGGCACTGTAACACCAAGAACTTTATGTGCTTCGTGTTCTAAAGCTTCCATATCCCATTTATCAGCATAGCTATTAGCAGGCATGTATTTCGCTACCATATCTTCGACAACATCATAACGCATGTCTTTTATAATATCAGATACATCATCGTCTTGCATAATATCAAGGCGTTGTTCGTAGATTACTTTACGCTGGTCATTCATTACGTCATCAAATTTAAGTAAGTTTTTACGTACTTCGTAGTGTTGACCCTCAACTTTTTTCTGAGCTCGCTCTAAGGCTTTATTAATCCAAGGATGAATAATTGGTTGACCATGTTTTAGTCCCATTTTTTTGAGGAACACGTCCATACGCTCTGAGCCAAAAATACGCATTAAATCATCTTCTAGAGATATATAGAATTTACTTGCTCCAGCATCTCCTTGTCTACCTGCACGTCCACGAAGCTGATTATCAATACGGCGAGATTCATGTCGTTCTGTACCGATCACATAAAGTCCACCTTGCTCTTTTACAAGTTCTGCCGCTTCGGCAATTTCTTTGGTTATTTTTTCTTTGATTGCATCACGCTCTTTTGCAGTTGCTGTAGCTGGTACTTCTTCTGCTAAACGTACGCTTAAATTGCCACCTAATTTAATATCAGTTCCACGACCAGCCATGTTTGTTGCAATGGTGACAGCGGCTGGGATACCTGCTTGAGAAATAATTTGAGCCTCTTGTTCATGATACTTCGCATTCAGGACTTTATGAGCGATTTTTTCTTTTTTGAGCATTCTGGAGAGCAACTCTGATTTTTCAATTGAGGTAGTACCTACTAAGATAGGTTGTTTTCTATCATGGCATTCTTGGATAAGCTCAATAATAGCTTCGTATTTTTCTGTTGCGGTACGGTAAATTTCATCATGGTGATCTATACGAACCTGAACAACATTAGTAGGCATTTCAATTACTTGTAGATCATAGATGTCTTCAAATTCAGTAGCCTCTGTCATCGCAGTACCAGTCATGCCAGATAGTGTTGAATATAGTCTAAAGTAGTTCTGAAATGTGATTGAAGCTAGAATTTGATTTTCATGCTGAACATGAACGTTTTCTTTTGCCTCAATTGCTTGGTGTAAGCCCTCAGAGAGTCTGCGACCCTCCATCATTCGTCCAGTAAATTCATCAATTAAAATAATTTGATTGTCTTTAACAATATAATGGTCGTTAAGGTTGAACATTTTATGAGCTGAAAGTGCTGAGTTAACATGATGAACTAGATTAACATTTTGTACATCATATAAGTGTCCTTCAGGCATTAATCCCATTTCTCTTAAAAGCTCTTCCACATGATCAGTACCTTTATCAGTTAGCATGATGCTTTTAATTTTTTCATCTAGCTCATAATCTTCTTCTATAAGAGACGGAATAACCTTGTCAATTGCCATGTACATTTCAGATAGGTTATCTAAAGCTCCTGAAATAATCAGAGGTGTTCTAGCCTCATCAATTAAAATTGAGTCAACCTCATCAACAATCGCAAAGTTAAAGCCACGTTGAACCATGTCTTCTAAACGCATTTTCATGTTGTCACGTAAATAATCAAAGCCAAATTCATTATTTGTGCCATAGGTTATATCGCAGGCATATGCTTTCTTGCGTTCTTCATCTCTCATATTTCCTACTATATAGCCAACTGTCATACCTAGAGCTTCATAAACTGGGCCCATCCATTTAGCATCACGTTCTGCTAGGTAGTCATTGACAGTAACTAAGTGTGCTCCTTTGCCACTTAAGGCATTTAAGTAAGCAGGTAGCGTTGCAACTAAGGTTTTTCCCTCACCAGTACGCATTTCAGCAATTTTTCCTTGGTGAAGGACGATTCCTCCCATAAGTTGCACGTCAAAAGGACGGTGAGAGATTGCTCGCATAGCTGCTTCACGTACAGCAGCAAAAGCTTCTGGAAGCAATGATTCTAGGGACTCACCACTTTCAATTCGCTTACGGAATATGTCGGTTTGTGTTTTTAGCTCATTATCAGATAGTTTTTGCATCTCTGCTTCTAAAGCATTGATTTCTTCCACATATTTATGAAGACCTTTAATAGCTCTTTCATTACTTGATCCAAATAGTTTATAGGCGATTGATCCAAACATTGATACTTAAACTCCATGTGTTTATTTTATAATTATCAATTTATACACCCTGCAGTACAAGGATACAAGCGAAAGAAACATACTTATATTAATTTAATTTTTTCTAATACTTGCAATATTTTTGAAAGAATGGCATAAATTTACTTAGCTTAGTATGAATCATAAATTAGGAGAATAGAGATGAAAAAATATTTTAAAGGCTTTGTTGCTGTTGCAAGTATCGCTATCGTTGGAGTTTCTTTGAGCTTGTCACCAACATTTGCAAAAACTGATGATTTAACGTTGGCGATTGTTAATGGCAAGGAAATTAAACATAGCCAAGTTATGGAGATTTTGAAAACTCTTCCTGTTCAGCAGGGCGTTGACTTAGAGCGTATTTATCCACAAGTTATTGATCATGTAATTAATGAACAATTGTTGCAAGTGGAAATTGGGAAAATCAATTTGAAAAATGATCCTGATGTACAAAAACGTATGGCAATGGCAAAAGATCAGATAATTAAAGCGGTTTATTTAGAGCGTAAAGTTAAAGAGCTGGTTACAGATAAACAGGTTAAAAAAGAATACAATAAATTAAAAAAAGAACAGTCTGGTATTAAAGAGATTAAGGCTCGCCATATTTTAGTTAAAACTGAAGATGAAGCTAAAGCTATAATTAAACAATTAGATGGTGGTGCAGATTTTGCAGGTTTGGCTAAAGAAAAATCTACTGGGCCAACAGGTGCTAGAGGTGGTGATCTTGGTTATTTCACTAAAGAAGCTATGCTTCCTGAGTTTAGCAAAGTTGCTTTCGCTCTTAAATCTGGCAAATATAGCAAAACACCAGTACAAACACAGTTTGGCTGGCATGTTGTTAAAACTGAAGATCATCGTAGTAAGCCTGCTCCAAAATTAACAGAGGTTGAAGGTGCTATTCGTGGAAAATTAGGTCAAGAAGCATTAGAAACATACGTTAAGAATTTGCGGAAAACAGCTGAAATAAAACGTTTTAGCTTAGATGGTAAGCCATTAAATTAATTTTTTAATTGATAGATGAGAATATTAGAATAAAATGCTTGACGTTAACTAATTTTATACGTATTCTCCGCTATGCTATCAATACGATAGTGAAGAGCCCTTAGCTCAGCTGGTAGAGCAACTGACTTTTAATCAGTAGGTCGAGCGTTCGAATCGCTCAGGGCTCACCATTCGCTCTATAAATTCTAATACTTTTGTTGCAATAATATAAAAAACTACAAAGAGTTCTATAGGCATGACAGGTAATAAAATTTTAGATCGTCGTTTCTATCCTGCGGGTACTTTAATCATTGAAGAAGGTGAGAAAGGTAACTGTGCGTACTATATCGAAAGCGGCTCTGTTGATGTATTTACTAAAGATTTAGATGGACGAATTATACATCTTTCTGAAATTAAAGCTGAAGATATTTTTGGAGAAATGGCTTTAATTACGCAAGAGAAACGGACAGCAAGTGTACGCACTTTAGAAGACTCAACATTAGTTACTATTAGCCCAGAAGACTTTAAACTGGCTTATTCTTCATCAGATAAAGTTTTTAGACGATTACTAAATGTATTGGTTCAGCGACTTGCAGAAGCGAATGATTATATTGTTTCACAACATAAAACGATTGCTGATTTTGAAGAAGCGACACATTTAACTATAAAAAATGTAAGCTATTCTTTGCCAGATGAATTACAAAATCGATTTCAAGCTGAAGTTAGACCAGTTCTAGAACATTTGCGAGTTGTCTTAAAAAAATACAAAGAAATGACTCCAGAAAAATTAGCTCAGCTTAAAGAAGAAGTTGATAAAAGCAGCAAATAGCAAATAAAGTGCCTGTAGCTCAGCTGGATAGAGCGTGTCCCTCCGAAGGACGAGGTCGGAGGTTCGAATCCTCTCAGGCACACCATTTTGTTAGATATGCCTGATTTACTTGATTATAGTAGTTCCATCTGTTTTTACCCATAAATTTGCAGGAACACAGTTTAGTTTTTTCTCTTTACTTTAAGGATATCAAATTGTTGTTATATTGGGTTAAGGTGAGATGAATATGGTGATAAAATAATAATATATGTTCTGCATTTTCAATGATTTTTTTTGTTCTTACTGACTTATGAAAGTATGAATTATACCCAATATGGGCAAACTATCTATCACAATAATGATCGTCTTTTAAGGCCTTTCATTTAGAATGTCAATAACAGAATTATTTTCATCAACCCATTTAGATGTTGTTTCACACATCCAACCAATTGTACGAGTGATACTTTTATAGTCTTTTTCAAGGTGTCGGGTAAAAATAGGTTCATGGTGTGCGACACGATTACGCAATATACGCAAATGATCTAGTTCTCTATGGATTTTTGCTCTAGGCTTTCTTGCATTGGAAAATTTACGTCCAAAACAAGGAATCCATAAAGATTGGTGGTACTGTTTATTTAATAAAGAGAGCCAAAAACCAAAAGAGAGTTCTGCAACAACATGTGGTGCATTAACTTCTTCGTGCAGGCGTTTGACCTGTTTTTTAGCCGAATCAATAAGTTCATATGCTCTATTATCTAAAAAATTAATATAATTATACCATTCTTCATCATATTTTTCTGATAATGCTGTATGTAGTGTATTGCGTAAGCAAATTTCTAATCCCTGCAAAGGAATGTAAAACGTCGCACTAATTCTTGTATTCCAGAGATAGAGCTTCAATGCTTTTTCTTCATTGTTTTCAGTGGTTTGTAAATATGTAGATAAACGATCTACTGAAATAGTTGTTTTTAAAGCCTCTATATTATTTTCTGTATATTCAAACATATTTATATCTCTTAACAATTTACTTACATTTTTACAAGTTTACCTATTTTTTTACTGGATTTTAACTATTTTTATGTTATATTTACCTTGTAAGACCCCAGATGTCCCTGCCTTCGGCATACTACTGGGGTTACGCCGTTTTAGGAAGTGCTTTTAATCTTTTTATTCTCTTTTACAATCATTAAATCTTCTAAATAATTTTCTCAAGATAAAAGAGCCATTTTTTTTTCATATTCATAGCGATTGTGAACTGCCTCAACACAGCTAATAATTCCTGATGAGTGGTTTAGAGTTTTTGCAAGAAATTTTGCATACTGTAAAATAAAAAACACCGCCTTGATTATCTCAGGGCGGTGTGTTTTTTTGATTTTAAAAGTGGCGCGAGTGACGGGACTTGAACCCGCGACCTCCGGCGTGACAGGCCGGCGCTCTAACCAACTGAGCTACACCCGCTTTTAAAATATGCTTTATTGTCTAACAATCTTAGCAAGCTCTACTTTTTATAAGATATAGCTTTGCATGTCAATAGACATCTAGCGTTATTATAAAAATTATTTTTGAGAGCAATTATACTCCACTATCTCCATAATATCGGCAAGTCTGGCAAGTGTTTCATCTTTGCCTAAAATAGCGGCAACATGGGTGATTGATGGTGAATTTCCAGTGCCTGTTAGGGCTGCACGTAAAGGCATGCCGACATTGCCAAACTTCAAGCCATTACCTTTTACAAATGCTTTTACAGCAACCTCTATATTTTCAGCCGAGAAATCACTTAGTTTTGCTAGTTCTATGCTAAGACTTGCCAGAATACTACGTGCTTCATCAGTTAGAATTTCCTCGGCTCTATCATCTAAAGGTAGTGGTCTTACGTGAGCGTAAAACAAGGCTTCATTTGCTAAATCAGGCAATCTTTTTGCCCGCTCGACTAAATCAGGCATACCACTTGTAATCCATTTAATAGCTTGCTTTGAAGGTGCATATTCCAACTTATCTGTAATAATAGGAATTATCATGTTTGTAAGTTCGGCAGGCTTCATTTTTGTCATGTAGTGAGCATTTATGCTGTCTATCTTGTCAAAATCAAATCGTGACGGAGATTTGCCGATATGTTCTAAATCAAACCATTTAATAGCTTGTTTTGTTGGAATGATTTCATCGTCTCCATGCCCCCAACCTAAACGCAATAGGTAATTACGCATCGCCTCTGGCAGATAGCCCATATCACGGTATGCCTCAACACCCATAGCACCATGGCGTTTAGATAGCTTTTTACCATCTGGCCCATGTATCATCGGCAGGTGAGCAAAAGTCGGAGTATCCCAACCTAAAGCGTCATATAACATTTTTTGACGGAAGGCATTAGTTAGGTGATCGTCACCACGAATAATGTGAGTAATACCCATGTCATGGTCATCAATTACGACTGATAACATATAGGTAGGTGTGCCATCACTACGCAACAGAACCATGTCATCAAGTTGTGTATGCTCGACTGTAATTTCGCCTTGTACTTCATCATGAATGGTGGTTGCTCCATCATTTGGAGTTTTGAGACGAATGGTTGGAGCAATCCCCTCTGGAGCATCAGCAGGGTCTGCATCACGCCATTTACCGTTATAAGCGGCAGTTCTACCCTCTGCTCTGGCTTTGTCACGCATTTCATTTAATTCTTCAGCATTGCAATAGCAATAATAAGCTTTTCCCTCATCAAGTAGCTTTTTTGCCATGGCAACGTGTCGTTCTTGACATGAGAATTGTGAAACGGCTTCTTCGTCCCAATCTAGCCCAAGCCATTTCATGCCTTCATAGATTTTTTCAATTGCCTCATCAGTTGACCTTACTCTATCAGTATCTTCTATCCGTAGTAAAAACTTCCCCCCATGATGACGGGCATATAGCCAGTTAAATAGAGCGGTTCTAGCCCCACCAATGTGTAAGTATCCTGTTGGCGATGGTGCAAAGCGTGTTATAACTTTCATTGTTTATTGTCCTTGATTGCTTTTTTTAGTTAATTTCACTATGATTACTATAAACAAGCTTAAAATATAAGGAAAGATATAATGCAAAATATACCCGACACGCCTAAAGAACGTATAGAATGGCTTAAAGATGCTGAGAATCGTGATGCTATTAAACGCATGGGAGCAGGGGCTATTTATTATCGTGGAGATTTATCAGATATAAATAGCATTTGTGTTATCGTTAGCACTCGTAGTGGTAATGTTGGTGGGGGGTTAGCTCATTTTGGTGGCTTAAGTGAAGAAGAAGACAAGGTTCTTAATGATGAACTAGCGACAGGAATTAATAATGCTTGCCGAGAAGGCAGGGAAGAAATGGAAGAGCTTTTGGGCTATCAACCAGATTTAGAAAAAGATAATTATGCTTTTCTTTATGCGGCTCACGATGATGGTTTTTTTATAAGAAATGGTAAAGGGTTTGCTATTGATGCTCGCATACATAGTTATAAAATAGATGATTGCTTGTGGGAGGAGTTTTTTCCTGAAAATGCAAAAATCTCTGATCGTCATGAGAACCATGAAGGGTTTGAAGAAACGGAAAAGGCTGAGCCCTTGACTTTTAAAGATGCAATGACAAGACAACAAGATTATCACTACCCACATGAATATTTTTCTCTATGGGTGATGGCAGCAAAAATGATTGATGTTGATGTGATGGAGTTATTAAAAGACTTAAATAGCTCTATGTCGCCAGAAAGAATTGACTTCACAAAGTTAGCTTTAGATATGAATATTGAAATATCAGAGCTTGAAAATCATTTAGGGCAGGGTTATAAGGGCAAGCTACAAGAATATGAGTGCAACTGTAAAGCAGCGGTTCATAGGAAATCTAGCGTGCAAGCAAGGCAAAATAATTATGGCAGCTAAGAAAAAGAGTAAAACTAAGTCAAATAATATAGCTAAAAATAAGCGTGCATATCATGATTATTTTGTTGAAGAAAAGTTAGAGGCTGGAATAGTTCTGTATGGTTCAGAAGTAAAGGCCTTACGGGATAAGCAAGGCAGTATTAATGAGAGCTATGCAGGCGAAAAAGACGGTGAAATATACTTGTTTAACGCACATATTCCCGAATATTCATATACTAATCAAAAATTTCAGCACACACCTAGAAGACCTCGTAAATTATTATTGCATAAACGTGAAGTGAATAGAATATTAGGGGCAATACAACGTAAAGGTATGACGCTTTTGGCTTTGTCGATGTATTTTTCAAGTAAGGGGTTAGTAAAAGTAGAGTTAGGGCTAGCTAAGGGTAAAAAACAACACGACAAGCGTCAAACGGAAAAAGATCGTGATTGGGATAGGCAAAAGTCACGTCTTATGAAGGATAATAATTAGAGTCATTACTATAGCTTAGAATAACTTATCTATAGTACTTTTCTTTTTTTCTATCGTTGGAACGTCGCCAGTATTAATAGGGAGGTCTTCATCAATATTTTTTTGTATGCGTTCTTGCTCTTCAGTCGCATTAATAATTGATGGCTCGTTGTTATCTTTCCAAAACAATATTTTCTCTGAAATATTTTTTTCCTCATCAAGAACTACGTAGCCTGTTTCTCTATCAATAGTTTTGCGAATATCAGGATTTGCATCTGTAACACCAATATTATTTAACAAAGTGGCTTCAGAAGAGAAACTACTTTCTGTTAGGTCGGTATTATCTTCGCCAAAAACTATAGATTGAGCCTGCTCTGTAAGATCTCGACCGTTGCTAGTTGCTTTGGTTTGTCTGTCAGGATCTGGTGGTAATAAGTCATATTCAGGTGGCAGGCTAAGTGGAGCTCTTTTTACGACTGTGAATTCATCGGGAGAATTGCGTCCAAAGCCCAATTCCTTATGAACTTTTGAACAACCAGATATACTGATAGTCCCTATAATTAGAGTCAAAATTAATAAAGAGTAGCGTTTTTTATAAAAGCTCATTCTAAACATCCACAGTTTCGTTTATATCATCATTAACAAATAGCAGTATATAAGCCAAAATGAAAGCCCCAATAGTAATACATATATCAGCGACATTAAATGCTGGCCAATGATGCTCATTATAATGTACGTCAATGAAGTCTGCGACAGCTCTAAAACGCAGTCTATCAAGAGCATTACCAATTGCACCTCCAGCGATAAGTGCTATAGCAATGCTTGTAATAAAATGACGTGTAAGTGCAAGCCATATAATCATAAATATAGAAATCAACATAGAAATTGATGCAAAAACATATGAAATTTCAGGAATGTTAGTATCAAACATGCCAAAGCTTATTCCTTGATTCCAAACCATCAGTAGATTCACAAAAGGATTAATGGTTTTAAAATTGAAGACTTCTCGTTCATCAAAAAAGAATTCTAAAGGATCATGTGTGATGAACCATTGAGTAAATGGTAAAAAGTCTCCATCAACCCTTAAAACTGTTTCTATAATTAACCACTTAGTATATTGGTCAATAAAAATGACAGACAATAATAAAATAAAACCATAGATAAAATATTTACCTGCTTTGTTCATACGCTTAGTAGTTCCTTCTCATATTCTATGTTGGTTAATATAGATTCTGGATAGAGACTTATAACATCTCCAACAGAATATATATGCTCTGGTAATTGTTCTTGCAAGAAAAGTTTAATGTAATTACTAGTATCGTGCAAAGAAAAAACAGTAGTTTGATTGTATTTTCCATGTTTTATAAGTGATTGGTATTTTCCTGCTTTTAAAGGGATAATATTTTGATCTAAATACTTTGCTTGTATCTGCTTATGTTGTTTTTTATCTGCGTCAATTTTGGTTATTTCTAGTTCTATAAACCAATTCCAGTTTAGTAGTTTATTTGTCAGCTCTATATTACCATTTATAATAGCTTCACGAATTAAGGAGGAGGATATTACCGTATCGTCATTATCTTTTTCTAATTCTGCAATATGTATGGTGGTTGAATATTGTTTGCAGGTGTTTTTTAGTAGCTTTATATCACCCTGCCTGTCTTTACCAAAACGAAAATTATTACCAATAATTATATGCATTGGATCTATAGTTTTGTTTAGAAAAAGGTGAATGAAATTTATTGCTGATGTATTTGCTGTAAATTCGTCAAAATTGACGCTGTAAAAATAGTCTACGCCATGTTTTTCTAAAAGTTCTTGTTTTTGACTTAGTGAAACTATAGAAAACGGAATGGTATCAGATTTGAAAAAAAGCCTTGGGTGAGGGGTGAAGCTCATTACTGCTAATGGAACCCCCTCTTTTTTTGCAATGAATTTTGCATGAGTGATTAATTTTTGATGTCCTTTATGAACTCCGTCAAAATTGCCAATTAATAGTACTGGTCTTGCATTGGTAATTTTCTTGATACCAATGTTGTTCTGGTCAATGTGAATTATTTCCATTTTTGTTTATTATTCTGCGGAAATTTTAATATCGATGCTATTAGGGTAGCTATAAATAGTTTGAGTAACAACATCAGTAGAGATACCAGGGGTATAGTAATTTATATCTCGCCATACTTTTTTAAATGTAGCTGTAGATGAAACTGTCTTATAGCCATTTTTATAGCCAGTTTTGCTACATTTAATAATCATATCCTTAGGGGATCGTTCAACAAATAAAACAGTAGGCGTTATAACTTGGTATCGTAACCCGTCCCCTATATCCAGAGTACATCTAGCTCCAGCAATATCAGATGTTGTTATATTAATTTTTTGTGTAGTTCTACCAAATACAAATGCACAGCTAGTAGTAAATATACAAATTAAGCATAAGAAAAGAATACGTGTCTTCATAAATTGTTATCCCATTAGATTAAAATCGCTAATTTCAATTCTATAGAATATTTTCTTATTAGAAAAGTTATTTGTTTGTGGGTGTTTTTTCACGAGCCTTACTAAGGCTATTGGGGCTATGATTAACATGTTCTTCTATAGAAGTAATAAGTTTATCTATAATTCCAATTTCTGTGGATGAATGACCCGCATCATCAATTACGTAGTATTTTGAATTTGGATAGTTTTGGTGTAATTCCCATGCGGTTGTGGTTGGGCAGACCATATCATATCTGCCTTGTACGATACTACATGGTATATGCTTGATTTTATTAATATTACGCAAAAGTTTATCATCTGGTTGAAACATATTATTGCGAAAGTAGTGAGCTTCTATTCTAGCTATAGCTAATGATTCTTTTATGTCTGCATCTTCTATGCTAGGATTTTTAGCTTTTAAGTGACTAAAAGACCCTTCGTAAGTTGCCCAATGTAATGCAGCTGGAATGTGAATATCTGGATCTGGATTTATAAGCCGTTTGTAGTAATTCTCTAAAATATTTGAACGTTCCTCTTTTGGCAGATGTTTTTCGAATTTGTCCCATACCTCTGGAAAAACATTTTTCATGCCACCTAAGAACCAATTAACTTCAGTTTGACGCATTGTGAATATTCCACGTAAAAGAAGGCTGTCACAACTATCAGGATGTTCTTCTGCATAGGCTAAGGCTAGAGTGCTACCCCACGAGCCACCAGAAACATGCCAAGTATCAATATTAAGCCTTTTACGCAGAGCCTCCATATCAGAAATTAGGTTTTCTGTGTTGTTGTCTTTAAGCTCTCCATGAGGAATAGATTGTCCACAACCTCGCTGGTCAAATAATATGATACGAAAAATACTAGGGTCAAAAAAACGGCGCATTATTGGGTCAGAGCTACCACCGGGTCCACCATGTAATACAACTACAGGAATACCAGATGGATTGCCTGTTTGTTCCCAATAAATACTGTGTAAGTCAGATACTTCTAACATACCAGTCTCATATGGTTCGACTTCAGGGAAAAGTTTACGTAGATTGTTCATGGCTAATATAGTAGCATTGACTATAGTTCGTTAAAAGGAAAAAATATGTCTAAACCTGTCATTGGTATTACTTTAGATTGGCAAGCTGAGGGAAGTTTTTCAAGCTATCCTCACTATGCTTTAAGAGCGCATTATTTTGATGCTATTGCAAAAGCAGGGGGCTTGCCATTCGGTATCCCATATATTCATGATTCTATTGCTGGGTATGTAGATAAGTGTGATGGCTTCTTAACTCCCGGTGGTGGCTGTGCCTCGCCACTAGAATGGTATGTTGATGAAGAGCAAAAAACAGGAAGCCCATACGATCCATCTCCTAGGGTTTCTTTTGAATTGGAGCTAACCAAAGCATTTTTAGATGCAGACAAGCCAGTGTTGGGAATATGTATGGGTATGCAACAGCTTGGTGCAATGCACGGTTGCCGAATGACAGGTGATGTGCATACTTATCTTGATACGGATATAGTGCATGCTCTTGCAGGCAGGTCGCCAGAGGAATATACCCATAGCATTAGCATTGTAGAAGACACTTTGTTGTCTATGGTTATAAAAAATAAAAATTTACTAGTAAATACAGCACATAAAGAGGCTATTGTTAAGGTTGGAAATGAAGTAAAAGTTAGTGCTTTATCTGATGATGGTTGTATTAAAGCTATTGAGTTAATGGATTATAAATTTGCTTTGGGAGTACAATGGCACCCTGAATATTTTATTGATGCGGAAGAAGAGGGACATTTAAATGTTTTTAAGGCTCTAATTCAAGCATGTTAATTTGAACAGGGTTTGTGACTTTCATCATAGCACCATTATATTCTTCAACCCAGCCACGTACACGAATATGTTTTCCGCTCCATTCTTTAGGTGTTAGTCCAGCTTTTTTAAAAATCTGTAGTGCTTGCTTCGGTATTGCAATAGTAAAGTCAGTTTTCCAGTCTTCACCAAAATTTAGATACAGCTTATCTTTTCTAAGGCTGGTATTAACGATAGTGCCTTCAATGACTTGAAAGCTGTTCTCGTAGCCGTTAATAGTGTCTGGTGTTTTAACCTTGTATTGTTCTTCTGACCATAAACCCAGAAGTTTTTCTCTTGCCTCTGATTCGAATTCATAAAGGTTTTGTTCTGTTAATTTGGTGCTTGGTATAACAATGCCAAATCCTTTTGATAGTAGAGTATATTCTTTAGTAGCTGTTGTTGCTTGCATTAGAGCTATTTCAGCTCTTTCTTTGTATGAATCTGGAATCCATATATTCTCAAAATCATCAATATTTTTTCCTAAGGCGGAAGAAAATATTAGTAATGAAAATATAAATACTGCCTGAATCGTTATTTTTTCTATGTTTCTTACAATTGTATTCATTAACTATCACTTTCAAATCGTTATTTAACTATGTGATTTTATTTACAAATTATTAACATTAGGCTACCTATATTACATAATTTTATAATATTATATCTTTTTTGTTTAAAAGGGGAAATTTTTTCCGTTTGTAAAAAAGTTGTTAACTATCTTCGTGCGATGATGAAGTTATAGCAAAGTAAACGGCAAAGTAAATGGTTGTTTTAAAGTGTGTGTCATTAATGAATAAGCAGAAGATATAAATAGATAAGAAACATTAGTAGAGGGTGTGAATTAATGGTTAAGGAAACGGATGATAAGAGTGAGATTTCAAAAAAACCACAATTACGAAATTTTAAAGAGAGAACAGAATATTTACGTACAGGCGGCGGTACTGGTGGTTTAGGTCATCGTGGAACTTTGGAGTGGCACTTAAGTCAAGATATGTGTGCTATTTCAACAGAAAGTGATAATTATTCTGTATTAAAGCAACTAAAATCAATGTTAGAAAAAAGTCGTACTGGTAAAGCTTTCTTAGATGATGCTGATGTGACTGGGATTAATATTGAATTTGATTCGCAAGTTGCTGTTTCCCAATTTTACCCAGAAATGAATATGATTACGCTTAATCCCAATCAACCTAGTATGACGATGATGATTCATTTGATTGGTGAGTTACGTCGTGGTTGGCAAAATGAACGTGGACTTTTGTTTAATCCGTTAGAATATCAGCCTGATGAGGCTGTTTTGTTGAATCGAGCACAATATGCTGACACTGCAATGATGTGTGTTCGCATTGGTTGGGAGTTAAAGCTACTTGGAGATAATGTGCTTTGGGATTATATGCTCTCCTCATCTAATGCAGATATTGCTAGATGTTTTGAAATGCATGCCCGTAATGACTTTCGTTCTTTAAACAGTGGAGATGCAGCACGTAAAGCATATGATATGTGGTTTGCCAGTGAGCGTATGCGTTTCTATGATAAAGATATAATTCATCAAATGCTTTTAGATGAAAACGTATCTGAAAGTAATCACGGTACAAAAGAGCTTAATTCGCAAGAATTATACGGCTTCGCTAGTATGCCATATGGTCGTAATTATATGTCATTATCGGGATATCGTGATCCTACAGATAAAGATTATAGCATTGTTGAGGATCGCTCTAATGCTAATTTCCTTTGGTTTATAAAATTTGAGCGTAGTTTTCAGGCTCGTGAACGTGAAATGATGCAAAATACGGCGGCATCTCCGTTAAATATTATAGATATAAATGGCTGGAAACAGCAACGCTTAGCAGAATAGTTGATTTAGACAGATAGATAATAGATAGATAAATAAAGGTAAAATAAAGATGGGAATATATGATTATAGTGATCAATTGTTAGATTTGCAGCATCACCATGCAGGCACAATGAGCTTGAGAGACGTGCTAACTGGAGATGGCAGGGACAATATGCCAGCCCCTGAGTTATATGTTGGGCAGGCTTTAAATATAATGAAAACAAGCTATACGGCTAATTTGCTATTGCAGCACTGTATGAAGTCTGATGTTGGTTTGCGTCTAGATTCTATGTTGCCAGCAGATGGCTCTTTCTTTGATGAGCAGGAAAATGCCTTGGATATTTCAGAGCAAAATCAATTGTTTAATGTAGACATGCATAGTGCTAGGTTAGGTCAAATGATCATTGGGCTTGCTGTTGGACTGCGTAAGGCTTGGCATTATCATAAGGGTAATGGTTTTAACCCTGAATTATGTGTGCAAGATCTTTTGCACCTTTGCCGTTCAGCTGATGCTGACACGGTTGTTTTTGTAACACTTATATGTTGGGAGTTACGAGAAAAAGGTAATAGCTCGCCTTGGAAACAATGGTCTACAGGTGAGAATGAAGATGTTGCTAAGGCATTCGAATTAACTCAAGCAAATTATGGCAGTACAAAAAATGTACAAGGGCTAAACAAGGCTTTACAGGCATCTTATAGACAATGGTTTCAGCATAAAGATAGAGGCACAGCTTCTGAACATACAGCTTTAGAAAAACTTGATAGAGTACTGATAAAATGTCGTTCTGAAGATGTTGATACTAGCTGGATAGGTAAAAATCCACTAACGCCTAGTACATGGTCTAGGCTTGGAGAAATACCTGGGTGTCAGAATTATTTAAACCATGAAAAGCTACTTAAGCACGGCTATAGCGAACAACCGTATGATGCTTTTAATCGTGTACATTTAAAACATGTGTTGGAAGATATTTCTTAAAGAGTGAGGGGCGTATTTCATGAGGCAATTTATAAAATATACGATATTTGGTTTTTGTATTTTAATGGTATCTGCTTGTGCACCCGCACGTGAAGATGCTGATGCAAAGTTGCTAAAGGCTTGCAAGGCTTCTGTAGAGGCTGTTTCTAGTTCTAATGAAAAAATACATAAAATTACAGCTCAAACCTTTGTTGATAAGAAATCTCATGATGGTTTGGATTTGAGGGTGGTGACCATTAAAGCCAGAGTAACCGTTGGCGATAGTGCTTTTCGTCAGAAAAAATATGTTTGCTATTTCCAAGAGAGAATTGGCGTTTTCGGCATTGGTTATTCAGTTGAATTCTATCGTCTGGATAAAAGTGGTAGAATGTATGGCAATGTTGATGGCACAATTATGGGTGATTTCAACGACAACATGAAAATCAACCAAGCCGTTGAGAAAATCTTCTATTAAAATTACTCCTCATTATATTATCTTGCAATAAGAGCATTATTAAATTTACATCAATCATTGCTTAACATATTCGTAATTCATATGTTGTAGTTGGTAGATTGAATAAATAGTAAATAATATAAAAGGAGAATTAAAATGGCTCGTCAGTATGGTGATTTTCGAGATATAGTAGATGAAGATGAAGGATTAAGTATGAAAGAATCTATAATTGCCTATTCTCTGTTTTTAGCTTCTTTTACAATTGGTTTTGGTGGTGCTTATGGGATTATAGATGAGCCTATAGAAACAACATCAGGAAGCCCAAAGCAAGAAAAAGTTATGATAGCTTTTCAAGATGCTTCAGCGTTGTTGATTTCACAATATAATGAAATAAGAGGTATCGACGACCAAAGAAATGTGACAAGCACGATGAATGCACTTAATAGTATTGGCAATACAGAAGACGTGGCTAATAATGCACTAAATATTGAGCGGAGTGACCTAACTCATGCATTTAATAATGATGTTACTAAGTTTTTCGATGCACTTGCATTTGACGCAAATATTCCAGAGCAAGCTAAAGCGGACTTAATAGAAACGTTAGGTAATGGTGGTATTAATATTCTTGAGTATACAGGACATGATGAAATAAACCCTGCATACTTAACTGAATGTAGAATTAGTAATGGTAATAGTGCCAATAGTATTTATGAATGTACAGATTATTCTAATGATAGTGATTGGGCAATAATACTTTTATTAGGGGGGGCAATGAGTGCTGGATTAATGTCTAAAGTAGTGAAGCCACTATGGAATAGCGAACGTGTAAAAAAAATGGTGAAACCTAAACCTAAAGCTAAAAATTATTAAGCAAGTAGAGATTTTACTCTTTTAAACACAGAATCAAACATATCTTGGGTCAAACGATTGGTGTTGATATTGTATCTGGAACAATGATAGCTATCAATCAGTAGATGCTCTGTAGGGAGTTGGTGTTCATGGCAATGCCCGAATTTATAATCAGCTAGTCTTAAATCAAAACAACGCAAAATACTATTATGAGCAATAGAGCCTAGAGCTAAAATAATTTTTAAATTAGATATTTCTGTAATTTCTTGTTTTAGAAAACTACCACAGGTATTAATTTCAGTTCCAATTGGCTTATTTTGTGGTGGAACGCAACGAACTGCATTTGTAATGCGACAATTATTAAGGGTTAGATTATCATCTATAGTTTTTTGATAATCGCCGACAGCAAAATCAAACTTTTGTAGAGTGCTATATAGTGTATCGCCAGCATGGTCACCAGTAAAAGGGCGACCAGTGAAATTAGCACCTTTTAAACCAGGGGCAAGCCCAACTATTAAAAGCTCTGGGTTTTCTGCACCAAAAGAAGGCACAGGTTTATTAAACTTATCAGGGAATTGCTTGGAGTTCTCAGAACGAAATTCGGCTAATCTGGGGCATAAATTGCAATCTGTTGGCACATAGTTATGAAGCATTAGAATATCCGTTAATGAAGATTTAATAAATGTTATTGTACAATGCCTATGCTCTAACTAAAAAACTGTCAAGAATAAAAGATTCTCTAATTTTAGAGATTTTTAAAAACTTGAGCTTATTTGTAAATAAAGGCTTGCATAGACTGGATAAATCGTTTAGTTTCGCAAATCATAGGTAGGGCTGAGAAGCATACATAGATTTTTAAATTATTTTAAATGAATTGAGGTATAATTATGGCACGCGTTACAGTAGAAGATTGCGTATTAAAAGTTCCAAACCGTTTTGAATTAGTTTTATTATCTTCACAGCGGGCTCGTGATATAGCATCAGGGGCTGAATTAACAGTGGATCGTGACAATGATAAAGACTCTGTTGTTTCACTTCGTGAAATTGCAGATGAGACTATTGATTTAGATGCGTTGAATGAAGTAATGATCCGTAATCACCAAAAAGTTATAGAAGTTGAAGAAGATGAAGATGATATTATCGACTTAATGGACGGTGAAATGGATCTTATGGATGGTGAAGTACTTCTGGAAGCAGAAGGCATGCACGAAACAACTGCAGAAGATATGGACGCTTTAGACAAAAAGCTAGATGATGAATCTGAAATGGATTTAGATGATGATATAGATACTGATATGGACATGGATTTTGATGTTGATATGGATATTGAAGAATAAATATTGAATTATTTATATTCTATGATTTTAAAAAATGCTCAATGTGCTTATAATGCTGTTGGGCATTTTTTTTAATATCAATCTTATTTTGTGAGGCGAAATGATTCGTCAGTATGAACTTGTTAACCGTGTAAAAGCGTATGATCCAGATTTGGACGAGAATGCATTAAATCGTGCCTATGTGTACGCTATGAAGATGCATGGCCCACAGAAAAGAGCCTCTGGCGATCCATATTTTTCTCACCCATTAGAAGTTGCGGCTATTCTAACTGATATGAAACTGGATACAGCTTCAATAATTACTGCATTATTGCATGATACAGTGGAGGATACGGAGGCCACGCTTGAAGATATTAAAGAGCTGTTTGGTGAAGAAATTAGTCAGCTTGTTGATGGTGTAACTAAACTTAATCGTATCGAAATACAAACCCCTGAAGATAAACAAGCAGAAAATTTCCGTAAGCTTATTTTAGCGATGTCAGATGACATTCGTGTTTTATTAGTTAAGTTGGCAGATCGCCTGCATAATATGCGTACATTGCACCATATTAGTAAGCCTGAAAAACAAAGGCGTATTGCAAGGGAAACCTTGGAAATATATGTACCATTGGCAGAGCGTATAGGTATATCAAAATTAAAAGAAGACCTTGAAGATTTGTCTTTTAAGTTTCTTAACCCAGAGGCAAGAGAAGGTGTTAGAAATCGATTTAAGTTTCTTCGTAA
>JAJFGX010000114.1 GCA_021775895.1 Alphaproteobacteria bacterium
AGTTAGCCAGGAATATGCCATGGCTTTGGGTTATGAGGCGGAGGCAAGCGGAATATACTCTATTGCGATGGGTGTTGGTGATGCTACAGGCACAAAACCTTTAGTTTCTGGCGGTAATTCAGTTGGAATATTTATGGGAGACCAAAGCGGCGCTGATTTATCCTCTGCCAGCACTATGGCGGTTGTTGGTGGTGACTTTGTTGTTGGCTCAACTAGTTTAGATCTTGATGCTGATGCAGGGCATCATGTCCGTATGTTTTTTGATAAATCTACAGGTGCGTTTCGTGCTGGTAGTTCTTCTACTACAGACTGGGATAGCAGTAATTTAGGTGCAAATAGCGTTGCCTTTGGTGGGAACTCTGAGGCATCTGGCAACAGGTCTTTTGCTGCTGGGTGGAGCCCAAATGCTAGGGGTGATGATAGTTTTGTTGTTGGTCAGTCTACTGCTTATGATTTATACAATATCGTTATGGGGACTGGTAACACAGTACGTGGTGGCTATAGTGTTGTTATTGGTAGAAATAATTACATGGCATCGGCATGGGATAATTCAATGCTACTCGGGAGTTTTAATAATATTACTGCGGCTGGGGCTCATCATGGTAGGTATGCTTTTGGTAGGGATAATACGGTTAGCCAAGAATACGCTATGGCGCTTGGTTATGAAGTTGAAGCAAGTGGAATATATTCTGTTGCAATAAGTGCAGGTGATGCAACAGGCACAAAGCCTTTGGTCTCAGGAAATGATTCAATTGGAATATTTATGGGGGATCAAAGCAGTGTTGATGTTTCGGCAGCAAACACCATGGCAATAATGGGAGGAAATGTTGGTATTGGTATGGTTAATCCTAGTGTTGAACTTGATGTAACTGGAGATATTGAATTTACAGGCATGATAACTGATGTATCTGACAGGAGGCTTAAAACAGATATAAAACCATTACCAAAAGGGTCTTTAGATAAAATATCAAAATTAAATACATACTCATTTCGTATGAAAGATGATAAAAAGAATCAAATTGAATATGGCGTTATGGCACAAGAACTAGAAGAAGTATTCCCAGAGCTTGTAAAGACTGCAAAAGATGAAATGGGTACAAAATCAGTGAATTATTTTGGTTTGATTGCTCCAACAATTGAAAGTATTAAGCAACTTAAAGATAAAAATAGCTCACTTGAAGATGAAATAGATATATTAGAAAATCAATCTGAACTTAAAAAATACATAATGCTTACATTGATTGCTATTATTTTTGGAATACTTGCTTTTGGTGTTATGCGACAGCGAAAAAGATTAATAGGTTCTGACCCTAGTTCAGTTTAGTTTTTGGGGGCTATTTTCTACGAAAACCTTCTATTGCGATTTCATCTATGGTTTTAGTTTCACGTAGCTTACGTTCTGCATCTTCAATTTTATCACGCTCTTGTTGTGCCATATCGTATCTTTTCATTTCCATGAATATATCTAACATATCATCACGTACGACATATATTTCATGTTCAATTGCTTCTTTACTGCGATCAAATTTTATACAATCTTGTTCTACTTTTTCTTGGAATTTGGCATATGTGAAATGTACATTGTTACTGGATTTTGTAATTAATTGTTTTTCGTGTTCTAATTTATCTAGTATAGCTTGCTTTTCTAGTTCTATCTGCTCTATTTTATCATAGAGTTCTTTTAACTCTCGCCTTTTTTCATCTAATTCATGCTGATGCAACTTAATTAGTACTCTTAAATCAGCCATCATTCATAACTTTTTTTGATTTTAATATTTGTGAGAGCATTTGATAGCCATGTTCAAGCATCGTATGCTCTTCTGGTTTTTGGGTTAGAAATGCTTCAATCTCTGGGTATAATTTTATCGCATCATCAACCTTTTGGTCACTACCTTCTTTATATGCGCCTAAGCGTATTAATTCTGCCATATCTTCGTATGTTGACATTAGAGCTTTTGCTTGCCTGACAGTGGTTTCTTGTTCATCAGTTAAGCATTTTGGCATAGAACGAGATACACTTTTTAAAACATCAATGGCAGGATAACGCCCACGATCGGCAATAGACCTACTTAGAACAATATGACCGTCAATTATCCCGCGCACAGCATCTGAAACTGGTTCATTGTGGTCATCACCTTCGACTAGCACAGTAAAAAATCCTGTGATATCACCTTTGCCATTTTCACCGGGCCCTGCACGCTCCAAAAGCTTAGCTAACTCTGTAAAAGTTGTTGGTGGATAACCTTTACTTGTTGGCGGTTCTCCTGCTGATAGACCAATCTCACGCTGTGCCATGGCGAATCTAGTTACAGAATCAATCATACACAAGACTTGTTTGTTTTGTTCACGGAAATATTCTGCTATAGCCATAGTCATATAAGCACCTTGACGACGTGTTAGCGGTGGCTCATCGGAGGTTGAGACGATAACCACTGATTTTTTTAGCCCTTCTTCTCCAAGTTCATCTTCTAGAAATTCTTGAACTTCACGCCCTCTTTCACCTATTAAGCCAATAACATTTACATCAGCCGTAGCATACCTAGCAAGCATAGACATTAATACTGATTTCCCAACTCCAGAGCCAGCGAATATTCCCATACGTTGCCCTTGGCACGTACTAAGAAAAGTATTAATTGCTCTAACACCAAGATCAATTTTTGACCCTAACCTTTTACGGCCATGAGCTGGAGGAGGTGAGTTTTTAAGTAAAACTCCAAATTCACCCTCTGGCAGGGGGCCTTTGCCGTCTAATGGTTCACCAAAAGAATTAATGACTCTTCCAAGCCAAGCATCAGATGGGTAGGTATGAATTTGATTGGCCCCAATTTCTGCTCTACAGCCAAGACCAATACGTTCTAAATTACCAAAAGCCATTAATAGAACGTGACCATCACGAAAACCCACAACTTCGCAAGGGACAGGATCAGAGCCTTGTGGTTTTAAAATACAAAGACTACCTATCGACAGTTCTTTTTCGATACCATTTATTTCAACCATCATACCAAGAATCTTTGTCACACGGCCAAATAATTGGTATTCTGGCACTGTGTCAATTCTTTTAGATAACTTATCGATAAAATTCAGCATAAAAACACTCCTAATATTAATATTATATGTTACAATGATTAATCGGGCTATAAAATAAAGGATATACTTAAATGAAAAAACAAATAACAATCTCTATCTTAGGTTTTGCACTTATTTTCTTTGTATTCTCTGGTATTAAGCAATCTTATGCTATTTCAAAAATTGGTTCTGGTTATACGATTGCAAATTTCAGGTCACTTATTAATACTGTTGTTGCTTCATATACAGGTCTTGACCGCCCAGGAAATCTTATTGATGGTTATGCTCGTTTATTTCATTGTGATGTTGTTACAGAAAAGTTTAATAATGAATTTGAATGGCAAAAAATACGTGATAACTTAAATGCTGAGATTGATAGGATAGATAGAGAATACTATAGGTATTATGAGTTTTCTGGACCGATTGAGCTGGATCGATATAATTTTGAAAAAGGAGAATTCCCACTATCAGAAGTATCAAAGCTTGATCACATTGGCTTTCTAAGTATATATATGCTACCTAGTGCTGGAAGTTTACGAACCTATTGTGGTGAGCCTTTTGTCGCTAGTGACACAGAAGCAATAGAAGATTTTCTTCCCATTAAATTCATTTTGCAGTTAGATAGACCTGTTTCTTTGTCTGGTATAAAGGTTGATCAAGATGTAGCAAAAGATTTTGTGCGAAATATTGCAAAAAGGTCTGGAGGCTCAAGAATAGTATATATTCGTTTTCGTGTCAAAATTACTGATTTACTTAAAGTAAAAGAGAAAGAATATAGGGATAGAGAAGCCGTGTTTTCTGGTAGTGTTAAGGAATTAGATATTTTTATGGATGAAGGGCTTACGCAACATTTTTCATCAATTAAAATTAGATAGATTGTTTTCAAGTATATGACATGACAGACAAAAATGATGATATAGATATTACTTTAGATAATGAAACTACTATAGGTAAGATATCACGCTATGCTAAGGTATCGACAGCAATGGGTGGACTTGCTGCGAAACTGGCAGGTAAGAAGTATTTAGGTGTGGATATTAATAGTTCAAAACATGCAACCCAGCTTACAAACACGCTTGGTGGATTGAAAGGCCCTATTCTAAAAATAGCACAATTATTAGCAACCATTCCACAAGCATTACCGCCAGAATATGTACAAGAATTGCAAAGCTTGCAAGCTAATGCACCTGCTATGGGTTGGCCTTTTGTTAGGAGGCGTATGGCATCAGAGCTAGGGCAGAGCTGGCAATCTAAATTTAAATCTTTTGATAGGGAGGCCTCTGCTGCGGCTTCATTGGGGCAAGTGCATAAAGCAATTACTTTGAATGGTGAACCTGTTGCTTGTAAACTGCAATATCCAGACATGGAAACAGCAGTTAAAACAGACTTAAGCCAACTACAGTTAGCCATGAATCTTTTTGCTAAATATGATAAAGCCGTATCAACTAAAGAGATTTATTCAGAAATTGCTCAAAGATTACATGAAGAATTAGATTATATTCGTGAAGCAAAACATCAAAAATTATATCTCTATATGCTAGAAAGTGAAGAAAAAGTATGTGTTCCAGAAGTTATAGATGAACTATCAACAGCTCGCTTATTAACTAGCAAATGGATTGATGGTTGTGGGATAATGTCTTTCAAAGAAGCACCGCAAGAGCAAAGAGATGAGATTGCTATGAATTTATTTCGTGCTTGGTACACGCCATTGTATAAGTATGGGATAGTGCATGGCGATCCTCACCCTGGCAATTATAAAGTAGCTGATGATCTATCTATCAATTTACTTGATTTTGGTTGTGTTAGAGTCTTTCCATCACGTTTTGTTAGTGGGGTAATTAGATTATATCATGCATTGCAACAAGGTGATAATGATATGGCGGCAGAATCTTATAAAGAGTGGGGTTTTGAAGATATTAGCGTAGAGCTAATAGAAATACTTAATACTTGGGCAGGTTTTTTATATGGGCCTATTTTAGAGGATAAGAAACGTAAAATTGGTGAGGTTGGAAAAACTGTGTACGGCAAAGATATTGCTGAAAAAGTTCATGCAGAACTACGCAAAATTGGCGGCATAAAAATACCAGGAGAATTTGTTTTTATGGATAGGGCTGCGCTTGGTATGGGTTCTGTATTCTTGCATTTGAATGCACAGGTGAATTGGTTTCAAGTTTTTAATGAATTGATTGCTGATTTCTCTGAAGAAAAGCTTAGTAAGACACAAAGTAGTGCCTTAAAGAAATTTAATCTATAAAACTTGAAAAAACTTTGTAAAAGGTATAGTTTTATTTCCTAACAAATAAACTTGAGGAGATTAATTATGAATGCATTGCTTCAACCAAAATCAGGTATCATGGATATTAATCCGTATATTGGCGGTGAGGCCAAGATTGAAGGTGTGACGCAATTTATTCGACTAGCATCAAATGAGAATGCTCTTGGTTATAGTAAAAAAGCAAAGCAAGCATATTTGAATTATGCTGATGAAATATACAGATATCCAAATGGTGGGGCTGATATTCTACGTGATGAACTTGCCAAACAAAATAATATTGCGGCAAATCAGATTGTATGTGGTTCTGGTTCTGAAGAGCTTATTTCTTTATTAGTTAGAGCATATGCAGGCGTTGGCGATGAAGTTTTATATAGTCAACATGGTTTCTTAATGTATAAAATTAGTGCAAAAGCTGTAGGTGCAACTCCAGTTTCTGCACCAGAAACAAATCTACGCACTGATGTTGATGCTCTTTTATCAAAGGTTACTGATAAGACAAAATTATTATTCATTGCTAATCCAAATAATCCAACAGGTAGCTACATTTCTCGAGATGAAATTATAAAGCTACGTGAAAATCTACCTGAGAATATTTTATTAGTAATTGATGCAGCTTATTCTGAGTTTGCTGAAGATTTAGAAGATTATACTAATGGTATGGATTTGGTTGATAAATATCCTAATATTGCTGTATTACGTACTTTTTCAAAAATGTATGGCTTGGCTGGCTTGCGTTTAGGTTGGGGTTATTTCTCTGATAGTGTGGCTGATGTACTTAATCGTGTTAGAGGGCCTTTTAATGTTAATGCTGTAGCGCAAATCGCAGGAGTAGCTGCATTAAATGATCATGAGTTTGTCGAGCTTTCCCTTGCCCATAACAAAACTTGGCTTGAATATTTAAATAGTGAACTTACCAGTTTTGGTATTGAAACTTATCCTAGTGTAGGTAACTTTATTTTAGCTAATTTTGGATCAGAGGCTGAAAATATTCGTCAATCTTTACGTATGCAAGGTATCTTTATTCGTCAAATGGGTGCATATAATTTGCCCGAATGTTTGCGTATCACAGTTGGAACAGAGGAAGAGAATAAGTCTCTTTGCCAAGCGATTGCTGAGATTATAAAATAATAAGATGACAAATATAGACTTATATGAGCAAGCAATTCAGGCTTTCAATATAAAAGAAGATGAGAATATATGGGTGTTTGGATACGGTTCTTTAATGTGGAATCCAGAATTCCCTTATTTGCAGTCTATTCCAGCTCATTTGTGTGGGTATCATCGACGTTTTTGTCTTTCTTCTAATCATCATCGAGGAACAGAAGAAGCACCAGGGCTAGTTCTTGGGCTTGATAGGGGTGGTTCATGTCGTGGAATTGCGTTTGAAATTGATCACTACCATCTAAAAGAAGTCTTGCCAGTTTTATGGTCAAGAGAAATGCATGGAACTCTATCATTTTATAAAGCAAAGAGCGTACCTATTTTAGCTAGGGGGAACATGCAAGAAAAGATAAGTGCATGTACATTTATCGCTGACCGTAATCATGAATATTATTTTGATAATCATTGTCGAGATACTGCGGTAGAGATGATTTATAATGCTTCTGGAATTAGGGGTAGTAATCTTGAGTATCTACAGAATACAGCTAGTTCAATGCGAGAGTTAGGTATTTATGACCCATTATTAGAAGATTTGCTTAAAAGAGTAGAAAGTTACTCGAATAAGGATTCCTAATAGTATTTATTGCCACGAGGCACTTGTCCATCATACCTTACGCCACAATTATTTCCTTTACAGACGCTTAACTGTTTTACAGATCCTCTTTTAATACCATGTATCTCAGCATTAAGCCTAAGTGGTGATGTAGCATATTCATAATAGCCTTTTGCAGTCATAGCAAAAAGTATGATTGATAGAGCGATCCAAAGTGCTTTCATAAATCCCATTTGCTTTTTTTGTTTAATTTTATCACTATTAATAGCAAAATAGGTATAGCTTCCAGTGAAACATAGAAGAGTGCAAAATAAAGTTGTTGGCCAAAAAACTTGTAAGAATGCTTCTAATGGGGTGGAGCTGAAATTAAAACCAATCAAAATAATTGATGAGAATATTGCACCAATAAGAGAAATAAATAACGCTTTAAAGAATTTTCCAATAATATGCACTTTTACCCTCCCTTTTTTATGAAGTTTTATATACTCTAATTATTCTATAAAAAAATAGTTATTTATAAAAGTATAAGTTTAGTGATAATATAATTAGTGTTTGTTAAAAGGATTTAATGATGAAATATATTATTGCAATTATAAGTATTATGACCCTCTCAAGCACTGTGTTGTTTGCAGAAGAAATATTTAAAACTAAACAACAAAGTTGGCCAAAAACATGCATTGAGGCTGGTTCATACATAATAGGTAAACTTGATGATTCATATATAAAAAATATAGAAACAACAAAGTTTAGAAAACTTCGTAGAATTAACGACGAGCTTGGTGGTACTATACAATCTTATACTGGATTGTGGGATGGAAATGATGAGCTAATATTATCTTGTTTAGAAAGAGACCCAGAAAAAAGTCCTGCCCCTAATAGTGTCTCTTTACTAATTATTGAAGAAGCATGGAGAATTATGCATAAAGATGAATTAGATGAGAAGAAAAGAAAAGAGGCAGAAGCGATAAAGGCTAGAGAAGATAAAAGAATACAAGGTAAAGAAGAAGCTAAAAGAATTAAAGAGTTACGTAATAAAGTGGAAACTAGCGAAGATATAAAGTTACAACGACGTAAGGATGCAGAAATTTTATTAAAGAAGATGAATGAAGAAGAAGAGAAATTAAAAGAAAAAAAGAAAAATAATAAAGATATAAATAGCTTATATAATATATATGGCAACAGAAATGTTAAATAGTTTTACAGTCTTTTATTACGTGGCCTAGTTTGAGTTATATTTTTGCTCTTAATTTTTGTAGGCTTATGCGGTTTATAGTCTTTTGTGGCTTTTGTTATAACTTCCAATATATCTGATGGAGAGTTTATTTCCATTGCAGTATCTAATGCTGTTTTTCCATTACTATCCTTTAATAGTGGATTTGCACCATGAGCCATAAATTCATTAACCATCCATATTTGATTGTTCATAATAGCATAATGCAGAGGTGTGGTCTTTGTCTTTTTTTCTGCTAGATTTGGATTAGCACCATTATTTAATAGTGCTTTAATAATTTTTTTATTCTCAATTTGTTTTAGTTCCATAGCATATAGAAGCGGAGTTTTGCCTTTGGTATCATAAATATTTGTAACTGCTCCATGTTCTAAAAGAGCATTTACACCGTGTTCATGATCATTAAAGCTATTATTCATTAATAATAATGTTAGTGGAGTTCTATTATTCTCTGTCTCGGCTATATTGGGATTGGCTCCTGCGAATAATAACATATTCAGCATATCCGATGATTTTTCATCATTCCATTTCCACCTACTACATAAAATATGTAATGGTAGATAACCATCACTACCACGTGGCATGATATTTAGATCAGCTCCATGGTCGACTAATAATGTTGCGTATTCTAGGTATTCATTATCAACCGCCACTTGTAATGGGGTTTCATTATCTGAGTTATAAGTATTAACGATTGAGCCTTGCTTTAATAAAGAATAGAAGGCATCTTTAGCATTAGAATGCATAGCTTGGTGCAAAAAAGAGTTAGGCTTTGTCGTTGTTGTTTCTTTATTAGCAAAATTATTTAAAAATACATTACTTTCCATCAATATATTGACTATATCGGTGTATTTACGCTTAAAAGCTAAGTCTAAAGGCGTTTCTCTCTCTTCACCAGTTGATAGAGGGTTAGCCCCCCATTTAAGAAGGGTCTCAGTAATGCCAAATTTATTTTCTTCTACAGCTTTATATAAGGCTGTTTCACCTTTATCATTTATATGATTGAAATCAACGCCATATTTTTTGAATAGTTTTAACATGCTATCCATATCACGCATAATACACATATCAACAGCAGTTGTTTTATTCATATCTCCAGTTGGTTTGTATGGATCTGCTTTATATTGAATTAATAAAGCTGCTATTTCTTCATCTTGGTTAGACATGGCGATATGTAGGGCTGTTTTACGGCTAAGATTATAAACGTTAGCATTTTGCCCTTTTTTTAGCAGTTCTAGAACTTTATCTGCTTTACCATGACGCACGGCATAGAAAAAATCACTATGACTAGTGCTTTGCTTGATATTTTCTTTATCAACAAGACTATCAAAAGTATCAGCCAAACTATCAAAGAATCCTTTTTTAGCCATTTTTTCCTTCTTTTATAAAATATAATAAGACTCCTAGCATTATTATTAATAATATGCAAGTAAATCTCCATTAATCATATCTATGGGAAATGTATGGCTTCGCTTTGTAAATCTATAATCAATTGATAGTTTTTACCAAGTTTTGCGGGTAGTACATCTGTTTTTATAATTTTAGATACAAAATTTAATTTGATTGATAGTTGTTGGTCTTTGCCTTTTTGCACGACATTATATGAAGAAATTAATGGAGAGAATTCAGACTGCCAATTATTTTCTCCTGTCCAGTCACTATTAAATAATTTTACATCTAGCATTTTACCATCTTTTTGTATTTTTATATCAGATTTGACTTTGCTAGACATTGTAAGAACTACCCTAGTGGCATTAGAATTTTCTTTGATGCTTAGGTCAGATATTATTGCATGCAATGCTGTTGCTTGTTCTTTAGTGTCCTTCTTAGGTGCAGATAAAGGGATTGGCTTATTTATTGCTGATGCTTGTTGATCTGGTAAATTTAAAGATGTTGACGGTAGAATATCATCACCTATATTAATGGGTTCAATAATATCTTGTTTAACACCATCTTCATCAATTAAAATTTCTAACTGCTCTATTAAGTCTATAATATCTTGCTCAATTGCAACTAGTCTTACAACAGATGGCACAATTGAATCAAAATCATTTTTTATTTGTTGAACTGATGACTCTAACCTGTCAACACGCATTTCCGTGTTTCTTAAGGGTGTTTCAAATAAAGGTGCAGTTTTTAGACCTTTATTAGGAGCTAAGTTTAGGAGTGTAGAAACTGGTGATGGTGTTTCTTGTTCGTTAATAGGCATTTTTATGGCATTTTCTTGTTTAGGTAAGCTAGAACAACCCCCTATAAAAAACAGGCAACAGAAAACTATCAACAAAAGACCTCTTGTCAATCGTCTTGTATCAATTTTCTTTCTATTTTTATCCATTATGGACTGCATGAACTGCATAAGATAACCCTTGAATGTGTAAATAAACAATACACCTCTTCTACTATACTTTACAAAGGAATAAAGAGCAAAATAAAACTTAACAAAAAGTTAAGAGGTTATGAATTTATTAACATCACTTAATAGGAAATGTTTTTTCATCCCAAATAGTGCCACGATATTCGCCATCTCCTTCATAGGTAATGCGAATAGATCCTGCTTCAAGGTGATCTACATCTAGAGGCATGCGCATAGTTCGTTTGCTGAGCTCAGGATATACAGAAACATTGTTTAATAATCCAATTTTTTGTTCTTTGCCACCATTATTAGGCGTCCAATATGCTTGTAATTTGCCGTATGCTGCATTTTTACCTGTTCTAGATAAAGATATATTGGCTGATAATCTATTTTTAACGTCATCTTTAGGTAGGGTAAATGTTACCCCATCAACCATTGCATTGACTTCTGGGTCGCCAACACGAAGAATGACGGGAATTGTAAATGACAACTGCACATATAAATTAAATTTTGCCCCTTTTATTGGTTCATCTGAAGGTTCTGGAACTGCTGGCAATTTATTAAAATCAAGGTGAGCTCTGTAATCTCCAGATTCTAGTTCGGCAAGTTTACGCAAAGATAATCTAACACGTTGCTTATCCCCTGGTTCAATCACAACTTGCCTAGGACTAAAACGAACCATTTCCACTAGTTTTCTAGCCCTTACCGCATGCTCACTATTGTCATCTTCGGGCACTTCTTCATATTGACCATCTGGAGTCATGCGTAATAATTTCCAACCCATTCTATAGGTATTGGTTGTATTTGAGGTATTAATTACTGTTACAACAGCTGATCTGTCCCTGCCTTCAAAAACAACACGCAATGGAGTTACTAATAAATCAGCATTAGCTGTCTTTATACCTAGAAATAAAATAATCACTGGTATGGATATTACCATGGCTAGTAACCATGTTTTATAATTATGCTGTTTTTTCAATGTTCTATACTCCTAAAAATTAACAGATACGGTTGCGTTTGCGCTATAATTACCATCTGGATACATAGTTGTACTACCAGAGCTTCTGAGTGTTGTACCTAATGCAAAAGTTTCATTGCCTGAGCCATCTGTCTGTGGCGATGCTGGTAGTGTATCGAAATTAACAACAGTAAATGCTTCTCCAGAACCAGAACCATTTAGAGTTAAGGTGCTAGATACAACGGTAACAATCAAAGGTGTATTATTGGGGAAACCAGATACATCATATGAAGCCTCTTGTGCTGAAGTTATTTCTAGGTACTCTGCATCAATAGTTGTGGTACCATCAGGGTGAATACGATAATCATGTTGCGCATCATTATTCTGCAATGCAAAAGACCCAAATGAGATAGCCTGAGTTTCATTAATTGTTGCCAAAGCAATTGTACTATTCAATGTAAAGGAACATAGAATTATAAATGCAACAAAAATAGATTTTAACATAGATGTAATATCCCTAGTAATGCTCTTTTATACACCTAATAATGACAAAAAAAAAATCCTTTTGCAAAGAAATCTTACAAAAGGATCTTTTTTTATTATTGATAATTGTATTAATAGTTAATACTTACAGTATAAGCACCTTGATACAAACCATCATTATACACGTTAGTTGCGTGAGGAATGGTACGTAGTGTTGCACCAACATTGACAGTCACTGCGCCACCTGCACTTGTTATAGGAGCACCAGCAGCATCATCTGTAAATGTATCAACTGTGAAATCCTCTGTACCTGCACCACAAGCACCACAAGCTAAAGTAACAGAGGTTGGTAGAGTAAGTGCTAGTGTTGTAGATGGAGCAGCTGAAGATGCATCAAATACACCTTGCTGTGCAGCAACAACTTCAATAACTTTAGCGTTGGCTGTACCAGTTGTTGATGATACACCAGCAGTATCTACGGTCATTGTTGCAAGATCTGCAGTGTGGTTAATTGCAACGATTGTACCGAATGCTAAAGGTGTTGTCTCAACCCATGTAATAGCATTTGCCACTGTTGCTGTAATATTTGTACCAGCATCTTCAGCTTTTACTGTTGTTGTTAGTGAAAAAGCCATAGCCGCCGTTAAGGCACATACAGCTGTTGTGTTTAGAGCTTTCTTTAAGAGTTTCATGTATATCTCCTCGGTTCTGGAGGTTTAAAATAAAGCATGTATCTTAATCATTACTTGATGAAGAATAGCACGCCACTATCTTAATTCTAGCTTTAAAATAGTTAAAAGCTTATTAACATGAATCTTTTTTTTATCTCGCATTTTATATAAATGCCATATAGTAAAATATATATACCCACAAAACCTAAGCTACAGTAACTCTACCAGCCTTTTTACGTTCGTGAGGACATAGATATTTTTTTCTTAATCGTAATGATTTTGGAGTAACTTCCATTAATTCATCATCATTAATATACGACATCATATTCTCTAGAGTCATTTTTCTAGCGGGAATCAGTGTAACTGCTTCATCTGTTCCAGAAGCCCTAACATTTGTTAATTTTTTACCTTTAAGTAAATTAATTTCCAAATCATTATCACGGTTATGCTCGCCAACTATCATGCCTTTATATACTTGAGTTTGTGGATCAACAAACATAATTCCTCTATCCTGCAAGTTGAAAAGAGCGTATGCCACGGCTTTTCCTTGGTCAGTTGAGATTAAAGCACCATTACGTCTTTGTGGAATGTCACCTTTATAAGGAACGTAGCTATGAAACACACGGTTCATAACGCCAGTTCCTTTGGTATCAGTCATAAACTGACCTTGATAACCGATAAGCCCTCTTGAAGGTGCTAAGAAAGTGATTCTAGTTTTGCCAGTACCAGAAGAACGCATATCACTCATTTGTGCTTTACGATTTGCCATTTTTTCAATGATAACTCCAGAATATTCATCATCTACATCAACTATAACTTCTTCTAAAGGCTCTAATTTTTTATTATTTTCATCTAATTGATATAGAACTCGTGGTCTGGATACAGATAATTCGAAACCTTCACGACGCATTGTTTCAATTAATACGCCTAATTGTAATTCACCTCTGCCACCAATATCAAAAGCATCTTTACCACCACTTTCTTTGAATGTAATAGCAACATTACTTTCAGCTTCATCAATTAAACGTTGACGAATCAGTGTTGAAGTTACTTTTTTTCCCTCTTGTCCAGCAAGCGGTGATGTATTAACAGAAATTGTCACCGCCATTGTTGGTGGATCAACTGGAGTCGCTTGTATAGGTTCATTACATTTTAAATCACCTATGGTGTCAGCAACAGATGCTGTTACAAGTCCTGCAATACATATAATGTCGCCAGCTTTTACTTCTTCAACTGGCACTTTTGATGTCCCATCGAATGTCATTAGCTTTGTTAATCTACCAGTTTCAATGACTTCATTTTTTAAATTTCTTGCTTTTACAGTTGAGTTGACTTTGATTGAACCAGATACTACACGACCAGTTAGGCAACGACCAAGATATGGATCAGAATCAAGTAATGTGACCAGCATAGCAAATGGTTTATCAGTATCCATTTCAGGTGCTGGAACATGTTCTATAACAACGTCCATCAATGAATTAAGATTCTCACGTTTGTCTTCAAGGCTCTTAACTGACCAACCATCACGACCTGCTGCGTATAGAATAGGAAAATCTAGTTGTTCTTCATTCGCATCCATTGATACAAATAGGTCAAATACTTCATTGACCACTTCATCAGGTCTGCCATCTGGTCTATCAATTTTATTGATAACTACAATTGGACGTAGCCCTTGAGATAAAGCCTTACCTAAAACAAATTTTGTTTGTGGCATTGGGCCTTCTGCTGCATCTACTAATAGAATCACTCCATCAGCCATGTTTAAAACACGTTCAACTTCACCACCGAAATCTGCGTGACCCGGAGTATCAATAATATTCACTCTTGTACCATTCCAATCTACAGATGTACATTTTGCAAGAATTGTAATGCCACGCTCCTTTTCCAAGTCGCCACTATCCATCATTCTTTCAGATGTTTGCTTATGTGCGTGAAACATACCACTTTGTTTCAAAATTTCGTCAATTATAGTTGTTTTACCATGATCAACGTGTGCAATGATTGCTATATTACGTAAAGAGTTTGTCATTAAAGTTTACCACCTAAGCATTGTAATTGTTTATTATTAATCTAAGATAGCAGTTCTACACTTATTTTGACTCCAAAGCAAGGCAGCAATTCCAACTATTATATTAGATAGGGCTGTCGCGATATAAATTCCCTGTAATGGCCATAAATAATCAAGAAAAAAGGCTAGTGGTAGATAAATCATAACTAACCTAGAAAAAGTCATGATTATAGCAGGTCTAGGAGTTCCCATACCATTAGCAGAATTAACAGTAACAAAAACTAAACCTAAAAATGCATATGTTATAGGTATTATATGTAGATAAAATGCGGCAGCTTCAATTACTGCAGTATTTTTATCAAATAGGGAAATTATAGGCTCTGCTATAAACCATAGTAATATAGCAACAACGATTCCCCAGAAAAAAGAGAATTTATATGCAGTTGTAAGTACTTCTTTTACTCTATCGATTCTTCCTGCACCCCAATTTTGTCCTACGATAGAACTCATAACAGAGGTCACTGCATACATAATTACAAAAAACAGTGCTTCAATTCTTGTTGCAACGCCGTAGCCTGCAACAACTTCGCTACCGTATTTTGCCACCATCCATGTTGTAATCATTACAGATATAGGGCCAATTAAATTATTCCCCATAGCTGGAATACCAACATGTAATATAGCCCTCCAATGTTGCCATATGCGATCAAAGCAGTGTGACCAAGCAATCATTTGCATTTTTTTAGATAATAAATAAAGCACTGAAATAAAAATGACAGCATATGAAATGACAGTGGATAAAGCAGCACCTTCTAATTCCATACGTGGAAAACCAAATAATCCAAAAATCATAATTGGACTAAGTATAAGATTTACAACAGCCCCTGTTATCATCATATAACTTGGAAACTTAGTATTTCCTGCCGCACGCATCATAGAGTTTCCAACCATAGGCACAACAACCATAAAGCAACCTGTATACCAAATATCTATATAATCATGAATATAGGGCATTAAGTCTGCCTTTGCGCCTAATAGTGGGAATATTATGTCAGTAGTTGCAAGACCAGCGATGGCAAATATGATAGCAACAGTTAGAGCCATAATTAGTGCCTGCGTGGCGTAGTTGTTTGCTCCAGCACTGTTCTTTGCTCCTAGCGAGCGTGAAATAACCGATGATGCACCAGATGCCACGCCCCACGCCAAGCTATAAAGGAACAGCACGAAAGGAAAGGTAAAACCCATAGCCGCCAGTTGTTTTGTTCCTAATTGACCGACAAAATAAGTATCAATGATATTCATACCAATGGCGGAGAATATACCCCAACCCATAGGCACTGCCATGCGAACAAGATGTCCCTTTACGCTTCCTTCTGTTAGATCAACTTTCACGGCTAAACTTCACGCTTTCTATAGATTTATCATTATTTTTTGAATATAATTCAAGGTAAGAATTATTATATAGAAAAGATAGTATAATGGCGAAAGATTTATATTTAAATGCATATGAGCGCTCGGGTTTTGATGTTGTAAAAACTTCATTAGAGATTTTAATGACAGGGAACCTTGAGAGATATGGTCACCATAATTATAGCAATGAACAGAAAGCTGCTTGCTTGTTTTTTGCACCACATTTAGCGGGATTATTTGCGGATTTCTGGAATGCAGAAGAAGTGCCAGCACATGATGCTCTTAATTCACATGCAGGGCAGTTACATGGTTATGATACAGCAGCTATTATTGCTGATGAGATATACGGAAAAGTTAGTGCATCTGATTTAGATTTTATTGTTGAAGATGTAAATGAAAATGAGTCAGAAGCTGGAACAGCTTTATATTTTTCAGCGATCGTAGAAAAAATTAAAGATGATATGTGTGCTATCATTAAATTCACTTCACATGATAAACGTGAGGCTATGCGCAAATTTACTCCAAAAGCACCAGAGTTAAAACATCAGCATATTCTAAAACCATCTGGCCCCAAACCACCGGGATATGATGGAGACTATGATTAAAGTTCTTGCATAATTCAATCGATTCGAATATGCTCTTTTTGAGTATATAGTAATTTTCATTAATAGTGTTAGATTATTAATGAAAATATAACGAGCGACTGCGAAGCGGGCTTTGCCCGAAGCCTACGTGGCGTTTGAACGTAGTTTGTAATATTTTTATTACAAACTACTATATTATTAGAGGTATAAAATGTTAGGTAGAATGTCGAATGAAAAAGTAGAAGAGCTTCGTTTCTTAGTGCTAAAGGGAAACACCAGTGAAGCTGATTATATTATAAATAATAATGGTAACATAGATTTTGATAAAGAATATTTATTAATGCTTTCTGTTGTTAGCAATAAAAATAAAAGTGGAAAAATGACTAAACTTCTTTTAAGTCATGGAGCAAACCCTAATGTTATAGCGGAAGACGGATATAGTGTATTAATTGCAGCAATACAGGCAAATAACGCAGGTTCTGTAAGGGAGCTGTTAAAAGCTAATACGGATATCTTTATCAAGTTTAATGGAAAAACAGCTATTGAACATGCAAAAGCTAGTAATAATGAAGAATTAATTAAAGCTATGCGAGAAAGCCTTGCGGCTCAGAGAAACTCTCATGCTGCGATCAATCAACGTCAATCCCTTCTTCGCCAGTATGCAAAATATAGATTAAATAGATAGGTAAAGAATTGGACTTGTAAGTATTTAATGTCTTAGCTAGAATAATTTACAAGTCATTATATTGGTGGAGTTTAATGTAATCTTTAACATATCGTGATATAATTGAGAATAAGTAATTAAGTAAGTTTTGATTCTAGGAAATGAGTAATGAAATCAATTAAAGTATTAATATTATTCTTTACTGTAATATTTATTGGGTGTTTTTCTAATCAAGCTATGGCACAAGAAACATCTGGTGACTTTTCTGGCGGCTCTATTATGGTAGGGCCAGATACAACAGCTTGTGCCCCTGCAATAGAGGGCGCAATAAGATATGATAGCGCTAGTAAAGAGCATGCTTTTTGTGATGGCACTGATTGGTTAAAGCTGGTGACTCAAACTGGTTCAGGTGATACCCCAACTCCTCCCGCAGGTAATGGATATTTCGTAATAACCAGTGGAACATGGGACGGTGATTTAGGTGGTATGTTAGGTGCTGATGCAAAGTGCCTTAGTGACCTTACAGCAAATAATTGGATGGGTAAAGGAAGTGCGACAGTTGATGCTGACCATGTTTTTGCTAATATTTGTAGTAATGGTAATTGTAATAATGCTTACCCAAGTGCAACTTATTTCTTTGCTGTATCAGGGGATAATACAAAGGGCGGAGCATCTTTTACGGCAGATTCAACTGGTAAGGCTCCCGGTAATAATGACACATGGTCAGGTACAACTTATTTTGATGGGACTAAAGAATTTTGGACACATAGAGGGACTTGGATTGTCTCATTGTGGACTACAGATGTTTATAGTTCAGCAGATAGTAACACTTGTGATCAATGGAATACTAATTTAAATACGCAAACAGCTGATTATGGTATTACTACTAGCAATGGGTCTAATAGATGGAGTGCTGCTGTTAATGCTACATGTGATGGTTTGCGTTATTTAACCTGCTTTGTAAACCCGTAACTAGTGAGAAAGGATAATTAATGAAATTAATAATTTTTATATGTTTATTTATTGCATTTTATCCTGTGGGGGTAATGGCACAAGAAGTATCTGGTAATTTTCAAGGTGGTTCTGTGATTGTTGGAACTGATAGTACAGCGTGTAGTGGTGCTAATGAAGGGGCAATCAGATATGAAACATCACCAAATACCTATGCTTTGTGTAATGGAACAGCATGGCTTGATTTGCATATATCTACGACTGCCACAGCCACAAATAGCAACGGGGATGGTTATTTTGTTATAACCAGCGGTAAATGGGATGGTAATCTTGGTGGCATGAGTGGGGCAAATGCAAAGTGTTTAAGTGATTTAACGGCAAATGACTGGATGGGTAAAGGAAATGCAACAGTTGATGCAGCACATGTTTATGCTTTTATAGCAAGTAGCTCTCTAACTAATAACATTATGCCAAATACAACCTATTTCTTTGCTGTATCAGGGGATAATACAAAGGGCGGGGCATCTTTTACCTCAAGTTCATTGGGGTATGCTCCTGCTCCTGGTAACGGCACCACTTGGTCTGGAACAAATTATTTCGACGGTACAAAGATATATTGGTCAGATAGGTCAACATGGGATGTTTCATGGTGGGGTGTTGGAAATAATTCTTCTGGTGATTGCTCTGTTTGGACAAGTAATTCAAGTGCTAGCACAGGTGGCCGTGGTAATTCTGCTAATGTTAATAACCATAGGTGGGCTGCATATCCTGAAAATACTTGTGATACACTTAATCATTTAGTTTGTATGGTTCATCCATAGATTTAGTTTAGGAGTAAATAGTGAAAATTATTAGTATTATAGTCGTATCATTGTTAATTGTGTTTAGCTCTACGCTTGTTCTCGCGCAAGGAATATCAGGTAATTTTCCAGGTGGTTCTGTGATTGTTGGGTTTGATTCTACTGCTTGTGGTGTTGGTATTGAGGGTGCAATGCGTTATGACAGTACAAATAAACGATATGAGCTGTGTAATGGTACAGACTGGAAAAAAATTATAACAGAAGCTGGTACAGCCGCTTTGCCAGATCCCCCTGCAACAGATGGCAGGTTTGTTATAACCAGTGGTACATGGGATGGTAATTTAGGTGGCGTTGCTGGTGCTGATGCAAAATGCTTAAGCGATCTTACAGCAAATAGCTGGGTGGGCAAATCTAATGCAACAGTTGATGCAGCACATGTTTTTGCTCATATATCTGATGGTACAACCCATAATAATGTAATTGCTAGTACTACATATCATTTTGCAGTATCTGGTGATCCTTCAAAAGGTGGGGCATCATTTACATCAAATGCATCAGCTCGAGGGCCAGATAATACATTATTTTGGACAGGTGCAAATTACTTTGGTGGTGTTAAAACATATTGGGTAAATAAATACTCAGGGGCACACGAACTTTGGAGTACTACTGGATCCCCTACGGCAAGTCAACACTGTTCTGCTTGGTCAACAAATCTATCATCTAGTACTGGTAAGATAGGTAATTCAAATCAATATAGGGGAGGTAGGTGGAATCTTACAACCAATACATGCGATCAGTTAAACCACCTTCTTTGCATTGTTAATCCTTAAAAACCGATATCATTATAAATCTTTTTTCTTAGATTCTTGATATATTTTGGTTTATTCATTGGCTCAGCTATTGCTTTTGAAAATTGCTTATTTTGCATTAGACCTTGATAGTTCCAAGTAGGAATACTTGCATCAGGCTTATTGCTAATTTCTAATTTATACCAGTTATCATTAATTTTTTGAGTAAATGGATAAGCGTTGTATAAATGAACTGCTAAATAATAAGTGGTATCAACAACCATATATGTGTAAAAGTTCTGTCTACCATTGGGCATTCTTTGTAAATCAAATGGCATAGTTATTTTACGCCCCAGTCCTTTTTCTAATTCAGCAATGAAATCATTTACGTGAACAATAGAATGCTCATATGGAGGAGATTTTGCTTGTTTAATAAGTTCTTGTTGTTCTTTAGTTGCTATATTGGCATAGACAGGAACATCTACTTTTCCCATCAATGGATAATTACCAGTCTTTTCCTTGTATTCTTCAATATATCCGCCTATTTCCTTAATATCATTCAGGCGAACAATATCCATGTCGTGTTGATAAGAACCACCACCAAATAGATCGTATAAGCCTGCTTCAGAACTTTGCGTATTCACAGCAAAAACCAAGCAAAATAAAACAGTAAAAGAAAAGAATTTTAGTATTATTAACCTCCAAAGAGGCTAATTGTATAATACATGATTAATATGTTCTACCCAAATCTCAACTTCATATCATAATTGTAATCTAACTAATTGATATATAATAAGTGTAGTATTATGTAAAATATATGGGGTAGTCTAAGGATGCTTATTCTTCAATGGCTTATATGAAGTTAAGATTTGGGTATATTCTAGTAATTAGTTGGCAGCCTTTTTCTATTTAGAGCTCCAGAAACTTTTCTTCCAGCAGCAACAATTCCAGTGCCACCGATGGCTCCCAAAGCAAGACCAAAAAGAATTGCTACTGGCAGAGCATCTTTACCACTTTCGTAGTAGTTCACCATACATTGGTTGAGATCTTTACGGTCAGCAGAACGTAGCATGTCGTTGTCAGAACCATGTAAGTTTGTTTCTGCTATGCATTCATCAAGTGCGCCAGCCTCAATACTGGCCTCTGAATTTGGCAAACCACTGACTGTTTCAGTTTCATTAAATAATGTGATAAGTTTTGAACGTTGAGCCTCAAAATTAACTTCACTAATCGCAGCTTCACTCTCTGTAATCCCATCTAGGTATAAACCAGTCGCAACATCATTAGCCATTGTTCTAAATTTAGTTGTAAGATCATCAATAGAAGCTTGCTCATTGGACGTATCTTCATTTAACTCTGACTTTAAATTATACTCTGCTGTAGCTTGATCAAGTTCTAGCTTTGTTAGTTTTAATTGATTAAAAGCTTCTGCATGACCAGCCATAATGCTTTCTTCCATTGATGTGCCAACTTCATCTGGAGTTTCAAAGTATATATCAGCAACATATGAGCCAGTACCAAATCCACCACCAAGTACTGATAGAAGCATGACTAAACGTGTTCCAAAGTTAACACTATCAACCTTATTGACAAAGTTAGTCGAACTAGCTGGTTTTACTTGATTGTGACTATGCCTAGGTTTTTTTATCGTTTCTAATAATATTGCTCGCTTTATATCTTCTTCCGTTGCCTTGCTATAATCACTATCATCTTTAGATAAATCCATGGCTTTTCTTGCTTCTTCATATCGTTTATTTAAATCTTCCATAATACTTACCCTTTATTCTATAACTTTGTTACATCACAGAACCACCTTACATCATTTTTCATATTCTGTCAAGTCGTAATATGTTAATATTTAATTTATTTTTTACTTGCTATTATACTCAAAAAGAGTATATAATATACTCATAAGGAGAATTATGCGACGATTCGGGTAAAATATAAAAAATCAGGTGGTTACATGGCAAACAAAGAACAAATAAAAATAGAGCAACACTCTGATGTTGTAATTATTGGTGCTGGTGCGGCTGGATTATTTGCGGCACTTACTCTTGCTAGTCTTG